>JALUMZ010000136.1 GCA_027055635.1 Campylobacteraceae bacterium | reverse complement strand
GTCATTACCCAATACAAGAGGTGATGAAAAAAGATAACTAGACGAAAGAAGTAAAAATATTGATATATTCATACTATATTTTATTATTTTGTTCAATACTTCATCCCCCATACAGCAATATTTATATAACCGTCAACACCATTAGCACCTTTTAAGTCCATTTCGTAAATATCAACTACCAATTTACTCTCTTCAATAGAGTTTATGAACTTCATTATGTTTCTAAAGTTTCCATTGAATTCTACTTTTAAGTTTAAAATTTGTTCAATCTTTTGTAAATTTGGTTTATTTATTTTATTCTCAATGATTTTAATTTTTACATGATTTTTTTTCGCTATAAATGTAACATAGTCAAGAAATTTTGCCCAATTTTGATTGTTAAAAAGTAGATATGATAGATTTTTTAGTTTATTATCAACATAAGAATTTACATATTTTGTCTTTTCAAGGAGTATCTTTGCCCCTTCTATCTCATTTTTAGCTTTTTTTATATAAAATTTGCTATCCCCGTTTCTTGTTACAGATCTAAGATAAGTTTTTTCATTTTGAACTTTTTTATTCATAGACTTTAAGTTTGATTTTGTATGTTTTAGAGTCTTGTCGGTAATTGGATATATATAGGAGTAAGATATAAATCCAAAAAAAACAAATATTATTAATATTATTAATGAAATTTCACTCTCTTTCTTTTGAGATAGAGAGTTGTCTATTTTTTCAAAAAAGTTTTCAAAATTGCTCATTGGTTAATCCTATGGTTATTTTTGATATATATTTATGTTTTTTGTCAACTTTTTCTATTTTTTGGGTATTTATATTGTATCTGTTTAGAGCTGTAAGATTTTTTATGAACTCTGTAATTTTTTTATCGCTTCTGTTTTGAATATCAAATATAAATTCATTATCCTTATACTCCACATTATCGATTTTTGATTTGTATTTATTGGAAATTCTAAAAAAGTTTGCTAGAAGTGTAGCTTTCATAGGATATGTGATCTTTTTTGCATATATTTGTGCTAATAGTTTTTTTCTAAATTCAAATTTATCACTCTCTTTTTTTAGTAATTTGTCGATTTTAGTTTTTCTTTGCTTTAAGACTGAGAGTTCATTTTTTATAGCCGTCGTCTTTTTGTGTAGATTTTTAAATATAGCTGTCTGTTTTTTTAATTTTATTTGTAAAAAATAACTATAGCCTATTTGATATGATGGGTAAGCTGCAGATAAAATAACACTAGCTGCCAATGCACTTATCAATTTTCCAGCAGGTCTTTTTGATAAAGGCGGGGGTCTTCTAAAGGGCGAAAAATTTAAATCATCATCTTTTTCATCAAAATAGAGTTGAGCTGTTAAAATCATAAGTAGTTCTATTTGGTCAATATACCACTCTTTTGAATTTATGGCAACACTAAAATTAAAAGTGTGTGATTTTAAACCTAAATAACTTTGGGCATACTCTTCTATACCTAAGAGATCACCTATTTCTGAACCAATATAGAGTTTGTCTATGGATTCTAGTGAATAAGATCTTTTTGCATAGACTAAAACATCATTTATATATAGAAATATCTCACCAAAAAGTTTCATAAGGTGTTGTTGATATTCTGGACTGCTACCCTTGAACCCTTCGCTTGTCAATAAGTTACCAAAATCTTTTTCATCAATCCTCTCGCCAATTAGTTCACAAAACTTTTCATTGATTTGTGCCAGGGAGTAATGCAGAGATTTTGAGTATATATATTCTCCTTGATTATATATGGCTAAAAAAGCATCCTCTTTTTGAAAATATATAAAACAATCAATACCCTCAGTTTCAATAAGAGCTTTTTTATATAGAGATTTTATAAGAAAAGGGGCTCCTGTTGCATAATCAATATATTTTGTATATTTCTTGATTGGAGATAGTCTTTCGTTGATAAGTTCGGAGTTTATGGCAAAAATATTAAAAATTCTATTTTTTGTATCGTTAGTTTCTGTTTCAAGATGTATTATCGAATAGTTAATAGCTGAGTCTAATCCTAGCTCATCGTAGGCTTTGATCTCTATCGCATCTTTTAAGTCACTCTCCGGTATATTTCTACTCATACTAACTGTCGCAGTTATAATATCTTTGGACGGTATGTATGAGATATTAAAAGAGTCTTTTTTGCTTTTCTCAAGCTTGTTTATTTTTATCTCATTTTTAAAGTATTCATAAGAATTTAGAGTAATAGGATCAACGGAGACAATACTTGAAAAGCTTTTGTTTTTATTTGTGGTCATATGTCACAACTCCAATTATATAATATACAGATCAATTGTACCATAAAAATTTTATTTTTAATCTAAAATATACCCAAGTTTCTTTAAAAGATCCTTGTTTTGGCTCCATCCTGGCTTGATAGTGACAAAAATCTTTAGAAAAACTTTTTTATTTATAATTTTTTCAATTTTCTCTCTGGCATTTTTCCCTATTCTTTTTAGCGTTTGCCCATTTTTCCCTATTATTATGCCTTTTTGACTCTTCTTTTCAACGATAATATTTGCATCTATGCATTCTATATCCTCTTTCTCTTCTATGCCATCAATTACTACATCGGCAAAGTATGGAATCTCTTCACTGGTATTTTCAAATATTGACTCTCTTATGTACTCTTTATATATATCCCTCATATTTTCTGTAGTAAGTATTTGAGGATCGTACAAATATGGGTGCTTGGGGATATATTTTGAAATCTCTCCTAAGATATAATCTTGGCTTATGCCCTTTTTGATAGAGATGGGTATTAGAGATAAAAATTTATCTTGATATTTGCTAAATTCCATAATTTTTTTCAAAACTTTTTCATTGCTAACTTGATCGGTTTTTGTTAGTAGAATCATATGTGGAGTATTTTTACTGTTTTTCTCTAAAAAATCCAAATAATGATGAATTTTATCTGTAACAGGAGAGAGAAAAATAATCAAATCACAATCTCCCATGGCCTTAAGTGCCTCATCAAGCATAAATTGATTTAGAAGTCTCTCTTGTTCATGAATTCCTGGTGTATCGATAAAAATAATTTGAGAATTTTTGTGCAGTGCTATTATTTTTGATCTTCGTCTTGTGGCATTTGCTTTGTGAGAGACCATCGCAATTTTTTCACCAACCAACCAATTCAGAAGAGAGCTTTTACCCGCATTTGGTCTGCCTACAACGGCAACAAACCCTGATTTTGTAGTGCAATCTCCCTGAAAAGTAGATTTATCATCAATCTTTTTAGAGTTGTCTTCATTATGATTTTTTATCATTATAGTATATACCTACTACTGTCTTCATCCTCAATAATAGAATCAAGTTTTTTATGCACTAGCTCTTTTGTAACTCTTATCTCTTCTCCCTTATGTTCATCTGCACTATAGCTAATATCTTCCAAAACCTTTTCGATTACCGTATGCAATCGTCTAGCACCAATATCTTCTGTTTTTTCATTGGTAAGTTGAGAGATTTTTGAGATCGCACGAACAGCATCATCTTCAAAAACCAAATCAACACCTTCTGTTTTTAAGAGTTGAGTATATTGTTTTAGCAGAGAGTTTTTAGGTTGTGTCAATATCTTGTAAAGGGTTTCTTCGCTTAGTGAACTGAGCTCCACTCTTAGTGGAAATCTTCCTTGTAGTTCAGGTATTAAGTCGCTTGGTTTGCTTAAGTGAAAAGCTCCTGCGGATATAAAAAGTATATGGTCTGTTTTAACAACACCATATTTAGTATTTACATCACTTCCTTCAACTATGGGTAAAAGATCTCTTTGTACCCCTTCTTTGCTAGGGTCGCTTCTATTTGAAGAGTGAGAGCTTACAGCAACTTTGTCTATCTCATCTATAAATATAATGCCACCATTTTCTGCTCTATCTTTAGCTTCTAGTTTTATAGCCTCAAAATCGAGTAATTTTTCACTAGCTTCATTCTTAAGAGCCTCTTTTGCCTCTTTTACTTTAAGTGTTTTTTTTATATTTTTCTGCCCGGAGCCTAGTATCTTAATAAAGGATTCCTGAACCTTTATGACTTCGGGTGGCAAAGAGGAGTCAGAGAGATCACTACTACTGTTTGAAATTTCAACTTCAATCTCTAAGTCATCTAAATCACCATCACGAAATTTTTGTCTCATCTTTCCATAGCTTCTTTGATAATCACCTTTTTTTTCATCACTAGCACCTTTGGGAAGGGGAGGTAGAATTTTTTCTATGATCTGCTTTTCTACATGTAGATCTATTTGATCTGCATTTTTCTCTTTGTGCTGAGCCCTTACTAGATTTATAGATGCCATCATGAGGTCTCTTACCATTGACTCTACATCTCTTCCTACAAATCCCACTTCTGTATATTTACTAGCTTCTACTTTTACAAAAGGAAGTCCCATCATTTTTGCCATTCTTCTTGCTATCTCAGTTTTTCCAACTCCGGTTGAACCAATCATCAATATATTTTTTGGCATTATCTCTTCTTGCATCTCAGGGGAGAGTTGCAGTCTTCTATATCTGTTTCTTAGTGCAACAGCAATAGATTTTTTTGCTTCTAGTTGTCCTATTATGTATTCGTCTAGGTATCCTACAATCTCTTTTGGGGTTAAATTCATCTATTTTTCTTCCTCTAAAGTATAAATTTTTATATTATTATTTGTATATATGCATAGTTCACTTGCAATTTTTAAGCTCTCTTTGATGATATTTTCTTCATCTAAGTCAGAGTATCTATCTAACGCTCTTGCAGCTGATATAGCAAAATTTCCACCGCTTCCTATGGCAGCAATTTTTTCATCTTCAGGTTCGACCACATCTCCATTGCCACTTAGTATAAATATATGCTTTGTATCCAATACTATCATCATAGCTTCAAGACGACGAAGCATCTTGTCTTTTCTCCACTCTTTTGAAAACTCTATGACAGATTTATATAAATCGCCCTTTTTTTGTCCTAATATTCCCTCAAACATATCAAAAAGATTGAAAGCATCAGCAGTGCTACCGGCAAAGCCTGCTAAGATTTTACCATTATATAATTTTCTGATTTTTGTTGCATTGTTTTTTAGTACACTATTTCCAAATGTAACTTGCCCATCTCCACCTATGACTGCTTTGTTTGGACCTTTATAGGCAAGTATAGTAGTTGCTTCAAACATACTTACTCTCCAACTATCTCAACAGTTAACTTTGCGTGAATTCCATGACCTAATTTTATAGAAATGTCAAATTCTCCTGTCATTTTTATAGCTTTGTCAATCTCAACACTTTTTTTATCTATCTCTATATTGTGCTGATTCTTTAACTCGTTTGCTATTTCATCTTTTGTTACTGCTCCAAAAAGACTACCGTTTGCACCAAGTTTTCTTTTTATGACAAGTTTAAGGTTTGCAATATCTTTTTCTAACTCTTTTAGTCTCTGTATCTCATCGGCATCAGCTTTTGCTTTTCTTTTTTGTTCTGCTTCATACTTTTTGATGACTTCATTTGTGGCATGTAATGCAAAACCTTTTCCTATTAAAAAATTTCTACCATAACCATCTTTTACATCCTTGATTTCACCTTTTTTTCCTAAAGATTTTACATCTTTGATCAGTAATACTTTCATTTTTTCTCCTATATATTATTTGGTAACTGACCTTACGCACTAAATGTAATACTAAGTGAGACAATTTACACACAATTACTTCGTTGATAGCGTTTGAAGCTACTAGTAGCTCCTGCACACTATCGCCTCGTACTTGCAAGCAACTTGTCTCACTCAGTTTTGTATTTAGCGCATAAGGTCAGTTGGTAACTTTGCATTTTTACTGGTTTTTCCAGAGTATGCAACTATGCCTTGTGCCAAATGGGCAATTTTATTAAATTCCATTCTTTTTAATATTCTCAATACCTGCCCAGTTCTATTTCCTGTGCGGCAGTAGAGTATTATGTAGCTCTCTTTTATCTTGTTTAAAGCATCTATGTATTTATGAAAAAGAGTAGTAGGATAGAGCAGATCTGTACCATCAATGCTCATATCGTTATACTCATAAATCTCACGAATATCTATAAGCTTAAAGTCAAACTTGCCGTCCTGTCTATATTTTAGCAAATCTTGCAAATCTTCATCTTCCGCATGGTTGCTTGAAAATACTCTACTCTTTATCTCTTCTAAATTATTTGTCACCATAGAATTTTTTATTTTTTCCACTAATTATAAATCTTAGAGCATTGAGTTTTATAAAACCTTCCGCATCTTTTTGGTTATAAACCTCATCCTCTTCAAAAGTACAAAATTCTGCATTAAAAAGATTATTTTTAACAGAATCTCTTCCAACTACTGTAATATTTCCTTTATATAGTTCTAATCTTACAGTTCCATTTACATTTTCTTGAGATTTGTCGATAGCTGCTTGCATCATCTCTCTTTCGGGAGAAAACCAAAAGCCGTTATAGATAGTTTTTGCATATCTTGGCATTAATTCATCTTTAAAATGAGCAGCTTCTCGATCAAGCGCTATGCTCTCAATTGCTCTGTGAGCTTTTAGCATGATGGTGCCACCGGGTGTTTCGTAACAACCTCTACTTTTCATCCCCACAAAACGATTTTCTACTATATCAATTCTTCCTATACCGTTTTTGCCACCAATCTGATTTAATGATTCTAGCATTTTAGCAGGACTCAATCTCACTCCATTTAATGCGACAGGATCACCTTTTTCATACTCTAATTCGATAGTTTCTACTTTGTCTGGTGCAGTTTGGGGGCTTTTTGTCCATCTCCACATATCATCTTCTGGTTTTGCATTAGGATCTTCTAGTACCAAACCTTCATATGAGATGTGAAGTAGATTTGCATCCATGGAATAAGGAGATTTATTACCCTTTTTTTCTATTTTTATATTATGTTTTTTTGCATAAGCCATAAGTTTTTCACGAGAATTCAAATCCCACTCTCTCCAAGGGGCAATGATGGTTAAATCAGAATTTATACCCAAGTATCCTAGCTCAAATCTTACTTGATCGTTTCCTTTTCCTGTAGCTCCATGACTTACAGAGTCTGCTCCTGTCAGTGCAGCTATTTCAGCTTGCCTTTTTGCTATCAATGGTCTTGCTATAGAGGTGCCAAGCAGATATTCCCCTTCATATACAGTATTTGCTCTAAACATAGGAAAAACATAATCTCTGACAAACTCTTCTTTTAGATCTTCTATAAAAATATTTTCTGGTTTTATTCCAAGTTCCAATGCTTTTTGGCGAGCTGGTTCTAACTCTTCACCTTGACCGACATCGGCAGTAAATGTAACAACTTCACAACCAAACTCATCTTGAAGCCATTTTAAGATTATACTTGTATCTAGTCCCCCTGAGTATGCTAGAACTACTTTTTTGATATTTCGTTTGATGATAAACTCCTTAAGCTAATTTTTTATCATTTTATCTAAAAATAGTAAAAAATTAGCTTATTTTCAGATGAGTCTGCCTATAGGTATCCCATAGACTTAGAAATAATGTGCAAAAAGTGTTCCATAAAATTTATATTTAAATTTTTTTTCGATACAATAGACTTCTTACATAACCCCTTATAGTCTCAGAGGACTTAGAAGTGGTAAGATTGTGCAAAACCTTTTTTGAGCAATAGCCAAAGCTATTGCGATAAAAAGTTTTGTGCAAGATTGCTACTTCTAAGTCCTCCCTTCGGGCAACTCATAGATAAGCCTGAGGCTTCGTTAGTTCATCTCATCCGTAGCTTTGGCTACGCAAGAGATAAACTGCCTCGCTCAGATTTATCTATGAGTTGCTGAGACTACAAGGGGTTATGCAAGAAGTCTAATAAATCCATAAATACTAAGTGAGTCATTATGAGAATTGATAAATTTTTAAATTGTGTAAATATAACCAAGAGAAGAGTGATATCAGAAGATATGTGCAGAAGTGGTGTTGTGAGTATAAATGATACTATTGTAAAACCGGCAAAGGTTGTAAAAATAGGAGATACCATCACTATTAAGTATCTAAGTCGAACTGCTAAATATGAAGTTTTGGATATACCAACTACTAAAACAATAGCAAAAACAATGCAGTCAAAATATGTAAAGGAGATAATTTAAAATGTTTGAAGTGGCAAAAAAGAGATTTGAAGATATATTTAAAAATAGAATTTCCCCAGAAGATGCAAAGAAGTATCTTGTTCAATTATACGAAAAAGGCGAGAGTGCTGAAGAGATAGCAGCCGCCACAGAGGTCATGAGAGAACACAGTATTAAACTTATCATTCCTGTTGCATTAAGAGATCAGCTGATAGATATAGTTGGAACGGGCGGAGACAAGAGTAATAGTTTCAATATATCCAGTACAGTTTCGCTCTTATTGCCGTCTCTTGGATGTTCAGTAGCCAAGCATGGTAACAGAGCAGTAACTAGCAATTCCGGTAGTGCAGATATGTTGGAGGCATTGGGTATAAACCTATCACTAAAACCAGATCAACAATCCAAGATGCTTCAAGAGTGTGGTTTTGCTTTTTTGTTTGCCATAAATCACCACCCGGCAATGAAATATATAATGCCCATCAGAAGAAGTTTGGACCATCGTACTATTTTCAATATTTTAGGACCACTTACAAATCCAGCAGGTGCAAAAAAGTATCTCATAGGTGTTTTTAGTGATGAATTTTTAAATAGAATCATAGTAGGACTCAGCATGCTAGATACTAAAAATGCTGTAGCCGTAAGTAGTAGGGACGGTATGGATGAGATAAGTATATCAGATATAACTTATGCGACTATTCTAAAAGATAACAGAACAACAGATTTTGTTATTGATCCTCAAGAATATGGTCTTAAACTCGCACCAAAAGAGGCTATTGTGGGTGGAAATGCACAAGAAAATGCAAAGATAACCTACTCTATACTCAAAGGTGAAGAGAGTGGGGCAAAGCTTGATATTATTTTGTTAAATACTGCTATGGCATTGGTTGTAGATGAGAAAGCAAGAGACATAAAAGAGGGTATTGAGATGGCAAGGGAGATAATTGTAAATAAAAAAGCTTTTGAAAAGCTTCAAGAGATAATCAAGGTTTCAAACTCTATATGATAGAAAAAAAATGCTCATTAAAGGAGCTAGATAAGCTAACAGAAGAGTTGATAGAGTTTGCCAAAGATTGTAAAATTATACTACTTAGAGGTGATTTGGCAAGTGGCAAGACAACGCTTGTGCAAAAATTTTCAAAAGCTTTAGGCCTAGATGCAGAGATAACCTCTCCGACTTTTTCTATACAAAATAGTCATGATGGAAAATTGTATCATTATGATATATATCAAAATGGCATAGATGCTTTCTTATCATTGGGATTGTTTGAAGAGTTAGATAGAGACGGTTTTCACCTTATAGAGTGGGGAGATGAGGAGCTAGAGAAAGTTTTAAAGTCTTATTTTATAGACTATATTACAGTTGATATAAGAAAAAATAGCCAAAATGATAGGGTATATAGGGTTAAAAAATGCATAAACTAAAAGTTGACAATTTAACAAAAACAATCAAAAAAACGGATATAATAAATGGCATTTCACTTGAGGTGAAGAGTGGTGAGATAGTTGGATTGCTTGGACCAAATGGAGCAGGTAAAACAACTATGTTCTATATGATATGTGGAATTATATCACCAAGTAGTGGAGAGATTTATCTTGACAATAAAAATATAACTAATATGCCCCTACACAAGAGGGCAAAGGAGGGGGTAGGGTATCTACCTCAGGAATCTAGTGTTTTTAAAGACTTAAGCGTAGAGGAAAACATACTTCTTGCTGCCCAAATTGTGTATGATGACGAAGAGGAAGCACAACAAAGAGTCGAAAAGCTTTTGGAGCTTTTAAATATAGAGCCTATAAGAAAAAGAAAGGGTATAAGTCTTAGCGGTGGAGAGAGAAGAAGGTGTGAAATAGCAAGGTCTTTGGCAAATTTTCCAAAATTTTTACTTTTGGACGAGCCTTTTGCAGGAGTTGATCCTATAGCTGTAACAGATATACAAGCGATTGTGAGAGATCTTTCGGAGCTAGATATCGGAGTTCTTATCACTGACCACAATGTTCGAGAGACACTTGGTATTTGTGATAGGGCTTATGTCATGAAAGACGGTACACTACTAGCAAGTGGAAATGCGCAAGATGTGGCAAACAACAAGCTGGTAAAAACTCACTACCTTGGGGTAGATTTCAAATTTTAGCAGAGGTTATTAGTGAAGTTAAGAACTAGAATAGAGCAAAATACAAAACAAAAGCTATCTTCAACACTTAGGAGTTGGTTGCCTATTCTTCAGTCTGACTTAGAATCCTTACAAGAGGTGTTAGAGCCTTTTGTTCAAGATAATCCATTTATCGAGATAAAAGCCGGAAATGAAAAAGTTGAAAAAAGATTTCAAAAGAAGAATTTTTTTCAACAAGCCTCGAGGGATTCAGTCTCTAGTGTGATAGAGGCTTTAACAATAGAAAAAAAATCTCTATACGATGTTTTGTATGAACAGATAAATCCTCCCCTGTTTCCTACTGAAAAATCACAAAAAATAGCTTATGAAATTATAGAAAATTTAGATAATGAGGGGTATTTTCCTGCTGATTCTGCCAAAACAATAGCCCGAAAATTAGGTGTCAATATAGAAGAAATTGACAAAATAAGAAAAAGATTTTCAAATTTATCTCCAGG
>JALUMZ010000135.1 GCA_027055635.1 Campylobacteraceae bacterium | reverse complement strand
GGTAGCAAAAGTTAAGGAGATGATGTAAATGGCTTTTAATTATGATAAATATCTAAGAACAGATAAACTACCTACACTTTGGTGCTGGGGATGTGGAGATGGAGTTATTTTAAAATCCGTAATTCGAGCTATTGATAAGATGGGCTGGGATATGGATGATGTGTGTATAGTTGCAGGTATCGGATGTAGCGGAAGATTTAGCTCATATATAGATTGCAATACAGTACATACTACTCATGGTCGTGCTATCGCTTATGCAACTGGTATAAAGCTAGCAAATCCTGATAAGCATGTCATTGTGGTTACGGGTGATGGTGACGGCTTGGCGATAGGTGGAAATCATACAATCCATGGTTGCAGAAGAAATATTGACTTAAATCATATCGTTATAAATAACTTTATATATGGTTTAACAAACTCACAAACAAGCCCTACAACCCCTAAGGGAATGTGGACTGTAACTGCTCAATATGGAAATGTAGATCCTACTTTCGATGCTGCAAAGCTTGCTGATGCAGCCGGTGCTTCATTTGTTGCCCGTGAATCAGTTTTGGATCCTAAAAAAATGGAAAAAGTTTTAATTGAGGGTTTCAAACATAAAGGCTACTCATTTTTTGATATTTTTTCAAACTGCCATATAAACCTTGGTAGAAAAAATAAAATGGGTGAAGCAAAACAGACACTTGATTGGATAGATAGTAGAATTATCTCTAAGAAAAAATTTGACGCTCTTAGCGACGAAGAAAAGGTTGGAAAGTTTCCATTGGGTGTTTTGAAAAAAGACGAAGAGGCACTAGAGTATTGTGAGGCATATAGCAAAGTTATTGAAGCTGCACAAAATAAAACAAAAGTTCAACTGTAAGGAGAGCCTAAGATGAGAAGACAATTAAGATTTGTTGGTGTTGGCGGTCAAGGTGTTATCCTAGCAGGTGAGATTTTGGCTGAAGCAAAGATAAAGAGCGGTGGTTATGGTGTAAAATCTGCAACCTATACATCCCAAGTAAGAGGAGGACCTACAAAGGTTGATATTTTACTTGATGACAATGAGATTCTTTTTCCTTATGCAAATGAGGGTGAGATAGAGTTTATGATAGCAACAGCTCAAGTTAGTTATGATCAATTTAAAGAGGGTGTAAAGGAGGGTGGCAACATAGTAGTTGAACCAAACCTTGTCACTCCAACTGATGAAGATAGAAAAAAGTGGAATATTTACGAGATTCCGCTTATCACTATCGCAAAAGAAGAAGTTGGAAATGTTATCACTCAATCTGTCGTGGCTCTTGGGATTACAATGGAGATGACAAAAGTTCTTGATTTTGATTTGGTCATGAAAGTTACTTTGGAAAAGGTACCTCCTAAAGTTCACGAAGTAAATAAAAAAGCTTATGAGCTCGGTATAAAATATGCCAAAGAAGCAATGGCAAATAGATAAATTAACTACTGCATTGTGTGGGTTTAATTTTTATTCCCACACAATCTAGGTACTTATCATCCATAGATATAGAGCGCAAGCTCATCAGCAAGGAAATAGTCTAAGCTATAGACTCTTTGGCCATCTTTGAAAAGTTTTTTTTCATCTATAAGTATATATATCTTTTCTAGCTCTTTTTTATTTAAAATCTCTAGCTTTATCCCTATTTTACTTCTCAATCCTAAAAAAATTGCTTCGGTTTTTAATTCATTCATACTAAGATTTTCTACATCTCTTTGAAGTGGATTATCTATATAGCCCTCTATATTTTTTACTGGATAGAATCTCCTGTTTTTTAAGAAACCAACAGCTCCTGCACCAATACCGATATAATCTTCTTGGTTCCAATATCCAAGATTATGAACACTTTGATATATGCCAAAATTTGATATTTCATACTGTGGAAAACCAAAATTCTCTATATTTTGTATAAAAAATTTAGCAAGATCAAATGAATCTTTTGCAACATTTGGTGTTTTATGAAAGGGTGTATTTTCCTCTATGGTTAGTGAGTATGCGCTAATATGATTTATAGGTAAAGTTCGTGCAATTTCCAAATCTTTAATCAACAAATCTTTATTATCAAAAATTGTTCCATAAATCAAATCTAATGAGATATTTTCAAATCCTACATTTTTTGAATTATTTATAGCATTAATTGCTATCTCTTTGCTATGATTTCTTCCTAGAAAATCTAGTTTTTTATCATCAAAGCTCTGCACCCCAAAACTTATACGATTTACACCTAAATTTTTCATGCCTTTAAGCCATCGAATTGAAGAAGAGTTAGGGTTTGCTTCACATGTTATTTCTGCATTTTTGATTAAAAAAGGCGATAAGACTTCAAAAAATTCTTTATAAAATTCTGGTTTTATGGTCGATGGTGTACCGCCACCTATAAATAGTGATTTTATACTTTTTTTAGCAGGCTTAAAAAGATCTAATTCATAATACAATTGCTTCACTATAGATCTCATATACCTTTTTTTTAATTCAAATTTATCAACATATGAGTTAAATGCACAATAGTGACATTTGCTATCACAAAAAGGTATGTGTAAATATATAAGCATTTATAAATCACTTTTTTGATAGTATTTTATCTAAATATCATTAATTAACATAAAACGGTATCTATCCCCTTATGATGTCGAATTATGGTAATTACAAGAAAGTTAGATTAATGTCGGAAATAAAAAAATATAGACCAAATGTCGCTGCTGTTATTCTATCTAGTAAATATCCCTTTAAATGCGAGTTTCTTATAGCCAGGAGGGAAGATATAAAAGATGTATGGCAATTTCCTCAAGGGGGTATTGACCCTGGAGAGAGTGCAAAAGAGGCGCTTTTTAGGGAGCTAAAAGAGGAAATTGGTACAAACAAAATAGAGATTATTGCAAAATATCCAGAAGAGTTAAAATATGATTTTCCTAAAACTATAGCCAAAAAAATGTATCCTTTTGATGGACAAATTCAAAAATATTTTTTGGTAAGATTAAAATCTAATGCAAAAATCAAACTAGACACAAAGCATCCGGAATTTGATGCTTATAAATTTGTCAAAAGAAAAGAAATTTTTAATATGGTAACATATTTTAAAAGACCGGTATATCAAAAAGTTCTTAATTATTTTAAAAAAGAGGGTTTTATTTAGTGACCTTACGCACTTCTTTCTCGAAAAGTCCTACTTTTCGTAGCTTTAGGGGGTTGCAGGGACTTTAGTCCCTGCAACTATAACGAGCTTTGCTCATTATAGTGCGTAAGGTCAGTTATTTAAACCAATTCTAAATACACAAGGTTAATTTTATGTTGATTGTTCAGAAATATGGTGGCACTAGTGTAGGTACACTAGAGCGTATAAAAGAAGTTGCTAAAAGAGTGGCAAGAACAAGAGAAGAAGGAAATGATGTAGTAGTAGTTGTTTCTGCAATGAGTGGAGAAACAAACAAGCTTACCCAAATGGCACACTCTTTAAGTAAAAATCCAAAAAGAAGAGAGATGGATCTATTATTGAGTTCAGGCGAAAGAGTCACAAGTGCTCTTTTGGCAATTTTGCTTACCGAAATGGGTCATGAAACTATTGCGATGAGTGGCAGACAAGCAGGCATAATCACAGATGGTGTCCATACTAAAGCAAGAATAGATCATATAGACAAAAGCTATATTAAAAATGAGTTAAAAAAAGGACTCATCGTGGTTGTTGCCGGCTTTCAGGGTATAACAGAAATCGGTGAAGTCTCAACACTAGGAAGAGGGGGGAGTGATTTGAGTGCAGTTGCGATTGCAGGAGCACTTAATGCAAATGTTTGTGAAATCTATACGGATGTTGACGGAGTATATACAACAGACCCTAGAATTGAACCCAAAGCTAAAAAATTAGATAAAATAAGCTATGATGAAATGCTTGAATTGGCTAGTTTGGGAGCAAAAGTCTTACAAACTAGATCAGTTGAACTTGCAAAAAAATTAAATGTAAATTTGGTTACAAGAAGCAGTTTTAATGACAACGAAGGAACTTATATATTAAATGAAGAGGATATTATGGAGAAACCATTAGTAAGCGGAATAGCAATAGATAAAAATCAAGCAAGAATTACTCTAAGAGGAGTTAGTGATAAACCCGGAATTGCCGCAGAAATATTCAGAAAGCTAGCAGACGAAGGTGTCAATGTAGATATGATTATACAAAATGTTGGTGTTGATGGGGCAACAAATCTTGGTTTTACAATTCCTGAAAATGAGTTAGATATTACAAAAAAAGCTATGGAAGAGATAAGTGCATCACAAAGCTTGGAGTATGATAAAAATGTTGTAAAAGTATCAGTAGTTGGCGTTGGCATGAAATCCCACAGTGGAGTTGCTTGTACCGCATTTGACACTCTAGCAGATGAAAACATCAATATAGAGATGATAAGCACAAGCGAAATAAAAGTATCTATGATTATAAATGAAAAATATGGAGAGCTAGCCGTAAGAGCACTTCATGATGCCTACAAACTGGATAAATAGTGCAAAAATTTTTAAAGTGGACATTGGACAATATCAGAAAAGACGGCTCTATGATGAGCTGGATGGAAGAAAAGAGGTTCGAATGGGTACCTCTAAATGTTTCTATGCTCAAAAATCTGATAATAGGGCACACCATTATAATGATAACCGACGACGACAGAGAGTGGTTTTGCAACTATGTGCTAAATGACATAAACAAACTCTCTAAAAATAGACCTTTATTGCCCTTTGTCTCTTTGAAATCTTTTTATCCAAATTTAAATGGCCTAAAAACAAAAGAAGATATAGAGCTTTTAGAAGATATGTTGTATCAGGCATTTCCAAATGGTTACACATATTTCTATATAGGTAAAAATAATAGTATTAAGATGCAAATCGCAAAAAGAAGGGATGATAGTTTTATCTGGGTTATGGACGAACAGTTGCAAAATAGCTTCTTTCTCTCTTCCTCGGATGAAAACTTAGATATTAAATTGATACAACTTTATAAACTTTTAGACAAAAGTATCAATGCTTTGCTTTTTGCAGAGGTTGATTTTGAAAGCGAATGATGAAAATCTAACAAGCCACATATTGGTTTGCAGAGATTTAGAGTTGGCTTACAAGACTCTACTAGAGCGTTATAGCGATAAAAATTATAAACTTTTTTTTAAAAATGGTGAAAAAGAGAGTAAAGATTTTTTACTTGAAGATGCTAAAAATGTTGTAAAAGAGGCTTATGTCGCTGAAAGTGATGAAAAAATCATAATCTTAGGGGCAAAATCGTACAATATATATGCCCAAAATTCACTTCTAAAGATACTAGAAGAGCCTCCAAGAAATATCATCTTTATACTTGTTTGTGAGTCAAAAAATGTTTTTCTACCCACTATCAGATCTCGTCTTTTGCTAAAAGAGTTGGTCGTTGATAAACAGACAGTAGAGATAGATTTGGATCTCTCAAAGCTGGATTTACAAGAGTTATATAATTTTGTCCAAAAAAATTCAAGAGTCAAAAAAAATGAGCTAAAAGAGTTAGTGCAGAAAATTATAACTCAAGCCATTTTAAATCATAATATCTCATTTAATACAAAAGAGTTGGAACATTTTGAGAGATTGCTACAACTCGCAGAATTAAATTCTAGACCTACAAATATACTAATTTCACTACTTTTAACAATCTTAGAAAAAAGAGCATAATCATGGAAGCTTATAAAATTTCAAAAGATACACCACTTGAAAAACTATTTGAAGATATAGGTGTTACAAAAGAGGGCTCAAACATACTGCGAAAAAAAGCAGGTACAAACCTCATCTACATAAAAAATATAAAATCTTCAGCAGCAAATATTTTAAAACAGGATGCACTATCCATAGGTGCAGATCTTGCCGTTCCTAAAAACTGTGTTACATGTAGAGATGATTTTGTTGACGCTATTTTGTTGGCAAACGATACACAACTAAAACAACTAGGCAAAAAAGAGAAAATACAACCTTTTGGCTTGGATAAACTATCAAAAAAGCTAAATAGTTTTAAAACTTTAAACACAAAGAAGACTCTTGTCATGGGCGTATTAAATGCAAATGATGACAGTTTTTTTTCTAAAAGTAGATTTAATTCTAGCAATGCTCGAAGCAAGATAGAATCACTCATGGAAGATGGTGCCGATATCATTGATATAGGCGGTGTATCAAGCAGACCTGGAAGTGTTGGCATAAGCGATAAAGAGGAGTTTGACAGGGTAAGAGAGATAATAGATACTGTATATAAGTGTAAGTTTTATGAAAAAGTAAAATTTTCCCTAGATAGCTATTCACCTCTGTCTGTAAAGTATGCCCTAGATAATGGCTTTAGTATAATCAACGATATAACAGCACTGCAAAATGACGAAATTGCAAGATTGGCCTCACAATACGAAGCAACAGTTGTCTTGATGCACAAACTAGGAGATACAAAGAGTATGCAAATAAACCCGCATTATGATGATGTGATATGTGATATTAATGATTTTTTTGCCAAAAGAATACAAAAAGCAAAAAAATTTGGGATAGAAAAGATTGTATTGGATGTTGGTGTAGGCTTTGGCAAAACCCTGACTCACAATCTAAAGCTTCTACAGAATTTGGAAGCTTTTTTGTATTTTGGTTTTCCTCTTTTGGTGGGTGCAAGTAGAAAATCCATGATAGACATGATAATTCCAAGTAAGACAGAAGATAGACTCCCTGGAACTCTAGCAATCCATCTAGAATCCATAAAAAGAGGAGCTTCAATCCTAAGAGTTCACGATGTCAAAGAGCATGTTCAAGCACTCAAAGTTCAAAATGCAATTTTGGAATCATACTAAATGGAATTTGAATTTTACTACTACATTATCTTTGTTTCTGCCGGTTTTTTAGCAGGTTTTGTTGATAGTATAGCAGGAGGAGGAGGTATAATAACCGTTCCTGTTTTGATGGCATCAGGTATGCCACCCCATGTTGCACTTGCTACAAATAAACTCCAAAGCTCTTTTGGTAGTTTTACTGCATCATTAAATTTCTTAAAAAAAGGATTGATAACACCCAAAGAGGTTTATTTAGGTGTATTTTTTACATTTATTGGAGCAATGATAGGTACAAATGCCATACTTTTACTAGATGCTAAAATTTTAAATAAGATTATCCCTTTTATGTTGATTTTGATATTTCTATACACTTTATTTAATCCAAAGCTTGGGAAAGTAGAGAAAAAAAGCAGATTTTCATCATCTGCTTTTTTTCTTATTTTTGGTTTGCTTATAGGTTTTTATGATGGCTTTTTTGGACCGGGTACAGGTACATTTTGGACGATAGCCTTAGTAGTTTTGATGGGATTAAACCTAAAAAAGGCAACTGCAACTACAAAAGTGATGAATTTTACCAGTAATATTGTCTCTTTAGGAGTTTTTATATTTAGTGGCAATGTACTCTTTTTTATTGGAATTTTAATGGGAATAGGGCAGATTATTGGAGCATATAGTGGCTCCTCTATGGTAGTTAAGAGGGATGTGTCTTTCATAAGAATTTTTTTTCTTTTTGTTGTGGGAGTTACTATTTTAAAATTAATATATGATAGTTGGTTAAAATGAATATAGATGAATATAAAAAAAATATAGAGTTGTTAAATAGCTGGGCAAAAGCATACTATACACTTGATAACCCAATAGCTAGTGATGAAGAGTATGATACTCTCTATAGAGAGGTTGTAAATTTCGAGAAAAAAAATCCACAAAGTATAGATCCAAACT
Organism: Campylobacteraceae bacterium; assembly: GCA_027055635.1. Taxonomy (GTDB): domain Bacteria; phylum Campylobacterota; class Campylobacteria; order Campylobacterales; family Sulfurospirillaceae; genus JAADIZ01. The sequence continues at coordinate 2,967 of JALUMZ010000135.1, read as the reverse complement.
CTCCAACTAAGAGAGTTGGTGGAGTTGTATTGGAAAATTTTAACAAAGCCAGACACTTGAAACGAATGTGGAGTATGGAAGATATCTTTAGTGTTGATGAGTTTAATGCATGGATAAAAAGAGTAGAAAAATCTATACAAAATTTTACATACTATTGTGAGCCAAAATTTGATGGTGCAAGCTTGGATTTGCTTTACGAAAACGGGAGGCTAAAACAAGCTATAACAAGAGGGGATGGAGTAATTGGTGAAGATGTAACCCAAAATGCAAAGACTATCAACTCTGTTCCTCTTGAGATTCAATATCAAGAGTTAATCAGTATAACAGGCGAAGTTGTCATCAGTAAAAGTGATTTCCAAAAGATAAATCAAACTAGGATAAAAAACAGTGAAACTCCTTTTGCAAACCCGAGAAATGCAGCAGCAGGAAGTTTAAGACAGTTAGATACAAAAGTAACAGCAAAAAGAAAATTGATGTTTTACCCTTGGGGAGTAGGTCAAAACTCATTAAATTTTAAACTCCTAAGTGATGTAATGGACTTTATATATAGCCTTGGTTTTTTAAATCCACCAGAAAGAGTAGTTACTAAATGCAGGGATGAGGTTATAGCCTTTTATAAAAAGATGATTAAAAACAGAGACGCTATACCGATGATGCTAGATGGGGTTAGCATTAAAATAGATGAGTTAAATCTTGAAGAGGAGTTGGGATATACTGTCAAATATCCAAAATGGATGGTAGCTTTTAAGTTTCCGGCCATAGAAAAAGTTACAAAAATCAAAGATATCATAATCCAAGTAGGAAGAACAGGGGTTCTCACTCCAGTGGCTATTTTGGAGCCTGTAAACATAGAAGGTGCTATGGTTGAGAGAGCAACTCTGCATAACTTTGATGAAATACAGAGAAAAGATATAGAGATAAATGACTCAGTGATAATCATAAGAAGCGGGGATGTTATACCGAAAGTAACAAAAGTCTTAACAGATAGAAGAGATGGTACTCAAAAGAGAATATCAAGACCCACCTCTTGTCCTGACTGCGGTAGCGAAGTTTTAGATGAGGGAATTTTGATAAAATGTCAAAATCTCTCTTGTCCTTCGAGGGTTGTCAACTCTATTATCCATTTTGCTTCAAGAAAATGCATGAATATAGATGGTTTAGGCGATAAAATAGTGGAACTTCTATATGAAAAAGATTTAGTAAAAGATATAGAGGATTTATACAGACTAAAGCTAGAAGATTTAGAAGGATTAGAAGGATTTAAAGAGAAAAAATCAAAAAATCTAATAGAGTCCATACAAAAATCAAAAGAAGTTGAACTACATAAATTTATAAATGCCTTAGGAATAGAGCATATTGGAGAAGTCGCTGCTCTTAAATTGGCACAAAATTTTTCAGATGGATGGATTGAGGCAAATTATGAAGAGATACTGGCTATTGATGGATTTGGTGAAGAGATAGCAAAAAGCTTATGCGAATTTATCAGAGTAAATAAAGAGAAAATTTTACATTTAACCAAGATATTAAATATCAAAAAAATCAAAAAAAATGAGATAATTGAGTCCATTTTTAGCGATAAAACAGTTGTTATCACAGGCACCATGTCAAAACCTAGAGGTGAAATACAAAAACTTCTCGAAACTCATGGTGCAAAAGTAACAAAAAGTGTATCTAAAAAAACAGATTTTTTAGTTTATGGAAAAGATGCCGGCAGTAAATATAAAAAAGCGATAGACTTGGGGATTAAAACCTTAAGTGAAGAGGAGATGTTAAATGCGTTTGGATAACTATTTATTTCAAAATTTTAATACACAAAGCAGAAACAAAGCTCAAGAATTGATAAAAAATATGCAAGTTTTAGTGGATAACAAGGTTGTTTCCAAGCCAAGCTTTGATGTAAATGAATCCAATAAAATAGTGATATTAAATCCAAAGCAGTATGTAAGCAGGGCAGGGTATAAATTAAAAACATACTTAAGCGAACAGAAGTTTTTGCAAATAGACGGTATGGAATGTTTGGATATAGGCAGTAGCACCGGCGGTTTCGTGCAAGTTTTACTAGAGGAGGGCGCTAGCAAAGTAGTTGCAGTAGATATAGGAAATGCCCAAATGCATGGAACACTTAAAGATAAAAAAAATTTAGAAATTTTTGAAGATATGGATATAAGAAAATTTAACTATAAGCAAAAATTTGATTTGGTTACTTGTGATGTCTCTTTTATAGGTATTGAGTATATAATGGATGATATAGATAGGTTTGCCAAAAATTATATCATCATACTTTTTAAACCGCAGTTTGAGGTTGGATATAGTGCAAAAAGAGATAAAAAAGGTGTAGTTAAAGATAAATTTTCGATAGAAGTAGCAAAAAAGAGATTTGAAGCTTTGGCAAATCAAAGATGGGACATGATAAACTGCACAGAATCAAAGCTAAAAGGAAAAGAGGGCAATGTTGAAACATTCTACTGTTTTAAGCAGAGATAAGATAGACTCCATAGCTATAGGTGTTTTCGATGGTTTTCATTTGGGACATCAACAACTCTTAAAAAGACTGACACCAAATGGTGCTGTTTTGATAATATATAAAGAAAAAGCCAACATAACACCCGGTTTTACAAGAGAAAAATTTACTAAATACCCTTGTATATTCATGAAATTTTCTAGCATAAAGAGTCTGAATTGTGTTGATTTTGTTTCACTTATCGTTAATTATTTTCCAAACCTAAAAAAGATAATAGTTGGATATGATTTTAAATTTGGAGCAAATAGAGCTTGTAGTGTAAAAGATTTACAAAAGATATTTAAAGGAAAAATTGAAGTTGTAGATGAATTTTTTATCGATAATATTTCGGTTCATTCATCAAAAATAAGAGAATTTATAAAAAATGGAGAGATTGAAAAAGCCAATGCTTTTTTAGGTAGAAACTATAGCATAAGAGGAGAAGTTATCTCAGGTCAGGGCATAGG
>JALUMZ010000134.1 GCA_027055635.1 Campylobacteraceae bacterium | reverse complement strand
AATTTGAGTGCTATTTCTATTTGCTAACAAACAAATTTTTTTACTACGATATATTTTTTAATCCTGACTTTATTTATAGACTTACTTGACATTAAGTGTTTGCTTGGCTATAATTCGTCAATTAAAATATTGGGTGCCCTGCCCTACCAAAGGAAAATCAGATGAAACAAGAAACTCAGGCTCTACATGTAGGATATGAAAAAAATGATTTTGGAACAATGTCAGTTCCAATCTATCAGACAACTGCCTATGATTTTGGTTCCGCAGATCATGCGGCAAATCTTTTTGCTCTAAAGGAGTTAGGACCTATTTATACAAGATTAAATAATCCTACAACAGATATATTAGAGTCAAGACTAGCAGCGGTTGAAGATGGAGAAGCTGCACTTGCGACTGCAAGCGGACACTCTGCTGTTTTGTTTTCTATAATCAACCTTGCGAGTGCCGGAGATAATATAATAGTATCAGATAAAGTCTATGGCGGTACTACCACCTTGACAAGTCATACCCTGAAAAGATTTGGTATAAGTTGCAAGATATTTGATAGTAATAGTGCTCAAGATTTGGAAGATTTGATTGATGAAAAGACTAAAGTTATATTTTTCGAGTCACTATCAAATCCTCAGGTTGCTATACCAAATGTAGAAAAAATTGTTGATGTTGCAAACAAGCATGATATAGTGACAATTTGTGATAATACAGTCGCAACACCCATTTTGTTTCAACCATTAACTCATGGTATAGATGTTATTGTTCATAGTACAAGTAAATATATAAATGGTCAAGGTACTGCTCTTGGAGGAGCTATAATCCAAAGAAAAGGATTAAATGATAAACTTATCGACAACAAAAGATATCCAGAATTTAATGAACCTGATGAGAGTTATCACGGACTCATATATGCACAGCTACCTTTTCCAATGTTTATCTTAAGAGCCAGACTTGCTTTGATGAGAGATTTTGGTGCAACACCCTCACCTTTTAATTCGTGGTTGTTTATTCAAGGTTTGGAGACTCTACATGTAAGGATGAAAGAGCACTCTGCAAATGCCTACAAGGTTGCAAAATTCTTAAAAAATCATCCAAAAGTCAAGAGTGTATCATATCCTGGTCTTGAGGATGATTTTCAACATGATAGAGTTGAAAAATATTTCAAAGATGGTATGTGTTCTGGTCTGCTTAATTTTGAAGTGGAGAGTTTTGAAGATGCAAAGAGCATATTGGATAGTACAAAAATATTTTCTGTTGTCGTAAATATCGGTGATTCAAAATCCATCATAACCCATCCGGCTAGCACAACACACTCTCAAGTTCCTCTTGAGGACTTAAAAAAAGCCGGTATAAATGCAGGCTCTATCAGAGTAAGTGTTGGATTAGAAAATGCAGATGATTTGGTAGAAGATTTAAAAATAGCACTTGGTTAAAAATGTCACTTTTAACTAAAAAAAGCATATATGGATTGATAGCAATTTATGAACTATACAAACATAAAGAGGGTCAAAAACCTATACAATTAAGGGATATATCTACAAAAACGGGTATATCTCAAAGTTATTTAGAACAGATATTATCAGGATTAAAAAATGCTAATATAGTTACTAGCACAAGAGGCGCAAAAGGCGGATATAGACTAAAGGAAAATCATGAGGATATTTTGATTAAAGACATTATCATGGTGCTTGATGGGAAGATTAGTTGTATTAAAGATGATATACAAAACCCTTTGTTTGATCTTTTCTTCCATGATTGCGATAAACAAATAGTTCAAATTTTTGATAAACCACTATCTTGTCTAGAGATTTTTGAACAAAAGATAACAAATCATATAGATTACAGTATATAAGGATATATTATGTATGCAAACAATGTCAGAGAATTAGTAGGCAATACTCCGTTAATAAAGCTAAATAAAGTTTCAAATGAGACAGGATGTACTATCCTTGGTAAATGTGAGTTTTTAAATCCTTCCGGTTCGGTAAAAGATAGAATAGCTCTGAATATGATAAACAATGCTTTGAAAAACCGAGATATAAGTAAAAGCACTACAATTATAGAGCCGACAAGTGGTAATACCGGCATAGGATTGGCTATGGTGTGTGCGAGCTATGGACTTAAACTCATACTGACAATGCCAGAATCCATGAGCTTGGAGAGAAGAAAGCTTCTGTCTGGTTTTGGTGCAAAACTTGTATTAACAGATGCTAAATACGGTATGAAAGGCTCAATAGACAGAGCAAACGAGCTAGTAAAAGAGATACCGGACTCCTTTATGCCTCAACAATTTAATAATCCAAATAATCCAAAGATCCATGAGCTCACAACTGCACCTGAAATATGGAGAGATACAAATGGAGAGATAGATGTTTTTATGGCAGCAGTCGGAACAGGTGGGACTATAAGCGGAAATGGAAAATTTTTAAAACAAAAAAATCCAAATATAGAGATCTATGCGATAGAGCCAGATCTCTCACCAGTTCTCTCAGGGGGAAAGCCAGGCGCACATAAGATTCAGGGAATTGGAGCCGGATTTATACCAAAAGTCCTAGATACTGATATATACAAAGATGTGATCAAAGTCAGCTATGAGGAGGCCATAAGTATGGCGAGAGAGTTGGCGCTAAAAGAGGGTTTGTGTGTAGGTATAAGTGCAGGAGCAAATGTATTTGCAGCCAAAAAAGTGGCGTTAAAAAAAGAGAATCAAGGGAAAACCATAGTAACTATCTTATGTGATACAGGAGAGAGATATTTGAGCTCTAGTATCTATGAGTGATGGGGTCACAGCCCCCCCCATAGTTTTCTTGGCTATGCAGGAGGGGGCTATTCTCCAAAAAGTATGATTTCGTAACTCTCTCTCTTGACTAAAGGGTTGCTTATAGTGCTTAGAGTGTTTTTGTTTTTGTCTGCAATCTTCTCTTTTAACATCTCTAGCTCTTCTTCATAAGCTTCGATTTTATCTTTTAGTCGTATGATGATATCAACTCCGGCTAAATTAACACCCAAATCTCTTGTTAGTCTCTGTATCATTTTAATCCTGTCTATATCTCTTTGGGAATAGAGCCTCATCTTGCCATCTGTCCTAGATGGGCAAATAAGCCCTTCCCTCTCGTATTGCCTAAGAGTCTGAGGATGTATCGTCAAAACTTTTGCTACTACACTGATTAAATAGACTGGTTCATCATATCCATGCATATCACTTCTCCGGTAATTTTTCTTTCATCTGTTTTTTTAAATCTTCATCTATATTTTTGACATCTGGAAGAATTATATTTGCCTTTAGATATAGATCACCTTTTGTATGCGTTTTTCTGTTTTCCACACCATAGCCTTTTACTCTAAATTTTTGACCATTTTTTGTATTTTCCTTAACTTTTAGCGTTACCTCTTTATGAGGTGTGACAACACTGACTTTTCCGCCAAAAAGAGCAGTCTTAAGTGGAATATCTATTGACCTAGTAAGATCATCCCCATCTCTTTCATACTCTGGACTATCGGCAACCTCTACATGTAAAAAGAGATCTCCTTTTTGTCCATTGTAGGACTTACCTTTGCCTTTTAGACGCATTTTTTCACCATTTTTTATCCCAGCTGGAATTTTTATATCAAAGTTTGAGCCACCATAAGATATAGAGTGTTTTCCGCCTAAGATTGCCACATTAAAAGGTATGGTTATTTTCGCTTCAACATCTAGATTTGGTGCTTGATGTCCACCAAATCCTCCGCTAAAGCCACCAGAATTAAAGCCACCTGAAAATCCACCAAATCCTGAGTGTCCACCACCCATACCGCCACCAAATATATTTCTAAGTATCTCATCCAAATCAGCACTGCCTTGAGAAGATGCAAAATCATGAAAATTTTGACCGCCAAACATACTGTCGCCATGTTGGTCGTATTGCTGTCTCTTGGTATCATCTTTTAGTATTTCGTAAGCTGCATTGATTTCCTTAAACTTCTCTTCTGCACCTTTTTCTTTATTTATATCCGGATGATACTTTCTAGCTAGTCTCCGATATGCTTTTTTTATCTCATCGGTAGATGCGTTCTCTTGTACACCTAATGTATCATATAAACTTGCACTCATCCCTGTTTACCTCTTGTATTAAATTTGATAGGCATTATACCATAAAACTTTAGCCTATGTCAATCAAGGTTTGATAAATTTTAAATATCATTTGTACTGCTATCTGTTTTGATTAGATATTTATTAATATTATATTTAACAACATAATTTATAATAAACTTCTCGCAAGACCTCTTGAGTATAAGGAGTTAAGCGAAGAAATCCAATAATAAAATCCATATACAGGAGGACATAATGAAAAGAATTACGATACTTTCTATGCTTTTAAGCAGTACATTTTTAGTTGCTGGTATTCATATAAAATCTATGCCTAGTAACCCGGAGAGAAAAGATGCGGTAAATAAAAATATAATTTTATCGTACAATAACTCTATAAAAGATGTTAGAAATATAGTAGTCAATATCTCAAGCAGTAAAAAAATCAGCTCTAATAATAATATTAAGGATTTACTAAATAATCCTTTTTTAAGAGAATTTTTTGGAAATCAACTACCAAGACTGCAACCACAAAACAAAAAGGCATATTCGTTGGGATCTGGTGTCATCATATCTCAAAATGGATATATAGTTACTAATAACCATGTTGTGAATGGTGCAGATAAGATAGTTGTTACTCTACATGGAAGTAAAAAAGAGTATAAAGCAAAGATTATAGGACAAGATCCAAAAACAGATATTGCTGTTATAAAGATAGATGCAAAAAATCTATCTGTTGCAAGGTTTGGAGACTCTTCCAAACTTTTGACAGGTGATATTGTTTTTGCTATCGGAAATCCATTTGGGGTTGGCGAATCAGTAACTCAAGGAATTGTATCGGCTCTAAATAAAAGCAGTATAGGACTTAATCAGTATGAAAATTTTATACAGACTGATGCTTCTATAAATCCTGGAAACTCCGGTGGAGCACTAGTTGATACCAGAGGTGCTCTCATAGGAATAAATAGTGCTATTATCTCAAGAAGCGGAGGCAATAACGGTATAGGTTTTGCAATTCCATCTAACATGGTTAAAAAAATAGCTACTACTTTAATCAATAATGGAAAGATAAAAAGAGGATATTTAGGAGTTTCTATAACGGATTTAAAACCAAATATGAAAGGTTTGTACAAAAATGATTCTGGCGCTTTGATTCTTACTGTAGGAAAAGATTCATCTGCAAAAAAAGCGGGACTAAAAAGAGGAGACTTAATCATAGAGGTAGATGGTCAAAAGATAAAAAATGCAAATGATTTAAAAAATATAGTTGGCTCTATACTTCCAAATAAGACAATAACTATCAAGTTTGAAAGAGATAAAAAGATAGAGACAACAAAGGCAACTCTTGCAAATATGAGCAGTGCCCAAAGCCTTGGAAAGGATGGTGCTAGTAGCTATATTGAAGGGCTCTCAGTGATACAAATCGATAAACAAGTAAGAGCAAAATACCAAATACCTCAGGATATAAGCGGTGTTTTAGTCACTAAAGTTAAACTTGATTCACAAGCTGATAAAATCGGATTTAAAAGAGGAGATATAATCATACAGATTCAAAATCAACCCGTATCAGATATAAAAAGCTTAAATAAAGCTCTATCAAAATTTAAGAATCAAAGTAAAATGATATATATAAACAGAGGTGGGTATGTAACATATCTAATTGCAAAGTAATTTGTGCTCTTTAGGCTAGCATAACCGTAATCGGTGTGCTAGCCAATATATGTCCTGCATTTTTTATATAATATACAGTAGCATAGGGTTTAAAAAAATCCAAAACCCAGCTTGAATTTATGATTTTATCGTCTGCTCCTATATAAACTTCTATCTCTGTACCTCTATTTTTTAAAGATTCTAGCTCTTTTTTATCCCATTTGTAATCTAACAACTCTTTTAACTCTTGTTTTGTTCCATTTTTTTTATATTTTTTTATATTCAAAGTAGATGGATATACTGTTTTTTCTAAAAATTCTTTTATATATGCTTCTCTGTTTTTTGCAAAAAACAGAGACTGGAGTCTTTTAAATTTTTCACTTTTATCCCCAAAACAGGCTGGTGAAAAGAGTTGAAGCTTGTCAACTCTATATCTACATGTAGAGGTATATTTAAAAGCTTTGATAGCCCCATAGCTAAAGCCCGCTACCGTAAAATCACTCTTTTTTAACCACTCCTTGAAGAGTTCGCTCTCACCATCAAAGCAAAAACCGCTAAAATATCTCATGCATAAAACTCTTCATTTCTTCTTTGCTTATACTCTCTTGTGTATATAGTAGCTTTGCAATTTTTTCTAAAGGCTCATCCATACCCATTAGAAATTTTTCAACTTCCATATAGGATTCGTCTAATATCTTCTTAATATCAGCTTGCGAAGGCACGATACTATCTCCCATGCCATAATTTTCTACCATATTTTGTGCCATTACAGTAGCTCTTTTTAAATCTTGTGTTGAATTTGTAAATTTTTCATTGTACTTTATCTTTGTAGCTACAGATCCGCTAAGATAAACTTTGATTTTTGATAGCATACTTGTTTTTGACTCTATCTCTTTTTCTATCTCTTTGAGTCTATCGTTTACTATGGTTATTTTATCGAAATCCACTTCAAACCAGTATGCGCAAAGTGCTTTTGCTCCTTGGTAGATTGATTGTATTTTTTTCTCTTCATCGCTAAAGCTTAAAACCTTTCTTTTCCCCAATAAAACCTTTGTTTTAACAGCTAAAAAATCATCTATCTCTATGATTTTACTACCTCTTCGCAGTGCATTTATGGCAGCTTCATTTACAAGAGTAGATAGAGCAGCACCCGAAAATCCTACACTCATTTTAGCAATCTCTTCCACTTTTGCAAGGGAGGGTTTATTTCTAAGATATACATTTAATATCTCTACTCTGTCTTGCAAATCAGGAAGAGGTATAAATACTCTTCTATCAAATCTACCCGAACGAAGAAGAGCTTCATCTATAATATCAATCTTATTTGTGGCTCCTATCACAATAACACCGCTACTGTCTTCAAAACCATCCATTTCGGTTAGTAGTTGATTCAGGGTAGATTCTCTCTCATCATTTCGCATTCCCCCCCTCGCTTTACCGACAGCATCTATCTCATCTATAAAGATGATTGATGGAGCATAAGCTTTGGCATGAGCAAAAAGCTCCCGTACTCTTTTAGCACCCATACCTACATATATTTGTACAAAACTTGCCCCGCTTTGATAAAAAAACGGTACACTAGCTTCACCTGCAACAGCTTTTGCCACAAGTGTTTTTCCAACGCCTGGAGGTCCCATGAGTAAGACACCTCTTGGAAGTGATATGCCATACTCTTTGTATTTCATAGGGTATTTCAAAAAGTCAACTATCTCCTCTAGCTCTTCTTTTACATCTTTTATGCCTGCCACATCGCTAAATTTTATATTTGAAAGCACAGGATGTATATCTAATGCCGATATGGAATCAAGTGAAAATGACTTTTGTCTTTCCTCTCGCGTTGATTCTATCTCTTTATCCCGTCTTTTTTTAGCAATAAAGAGAATAACTAAAAACACAACAGTAAGAAAAGATATAGAAATTATATCTTCCATTAAAATACTTTCATTTGCTATCTCTATAGGTGTGTCCTTGAGAAGTTCTTTTATATCTATACCATCTTTAGCTATAACAAATGAGCCATTTTGGGTATATAAAATCACCCTATTTTGTTCTATTTTTGCCTTTTTTATTGCATTGGAATTCAGTAATTTTTCATAGTGCTTTAGGTTTATAATAGAGGGTGAATTTTTTATGTATCCAAATATCAATAATATCACTACAATACTAAACGCCATAAGTGAAATCAAAAGTTTTTTGGATTTAAAATTCAGACCAGTTACCATCTCTTTTAACATCGTAATCTCCTATAGTTACCCACTCTTTTGTTATGTCTATATCAGATTTTATATGCATTTTATTATAAAATTGATCATATCCGATATAAAAATCATCTTTTTTCTCTTCTACCAAAATTTCAAGAGGAACTCTATTTTTAGTTCTGAATTCAAAATTCTTATCTTCTATAACACTCTCTAATTCTTTAAGTCTGCTTTTTGCAATTTTCCCGTTTATGGTGTTTTTAAGTTTTGCCGATGCTGTGCCGTCTCTTTTTGAGTATGTAAAGGCATGTATATGAGTTAGTGGAAACTCCCCCATCTTCTTAAGGGCGTCATCCCATATCTCTTCACTCTCTCCGGGGTGTCCTACGATAAAGTCTGTGCCTAGGGCATATCCCAAGCTTTTGAGTTCTTGAAAAAGTTTCAAATCAGGCTCAACACTATTTCTTCTCTTCATAATCTTAAGCATCTCTTGATTTGTATGTTGGAGTGCGATGTGAAGGTGCTTTTCAAGCCAACTCTCACCAAGTATCTCCCTGAAACTATCATCAATCTGAATCGGCTCTATACTTCCAAGCCTAACTCGTCTAACACCTCTTATCATGCCAATATTTTGCACAAGTTTTCCTAGTGAACTATTTTTGTCTTTTCCATAGCTTCCTATGTTTGTGCCGGTCAAAACAAACTCTCCAAAACCATTACTCGCTAGCTTTTCTATCTGCTCTAATATAATATTTTCATCTTGACTTCTAGCATCCCCCCTGACATAGGGTATAATACAGTAGCTACATCTAAAGTTACAGCCCTCTTGTATCTTTATAAATGCTTTGCTTTTGCCTAAGTAATCTTCAACAATATTTTTATCTAAAGAGTTTAAATCTCCTATTTGAACAAACCTCTCTTCTTTTTTTAAAAGTCCATTTAGCTTCTCTTTTTCAGAGTGTCCAAAGACTCCAAAAACTTTCTCTTGTCCAAAGAGCTCTTCCCCTTTGCTTAGTGCGCCACAACCTCCTATATATACTCTCTTTCCTTTACGATTTGCTGCATTTATATAGCCTCTCGCACTCACATCTGCTCCGTTTGTAACTGTGCAGGAGTTCACTATAACTATATCTGCTTCATCTTCATTCTTTACAAGTTCGTAATCATCTCTATTTAGGGATTGCATCATGATTTGAGTATCATATATATTTGTTCTACAACCAAAAGTTTTAAAATATACCTTTTTAATACCCACTTATTCAAAATCCTTTAAAACATCTAATATCAAATTTTTATCTATATTTTTTTTGATTTCATATCCACCTATTTCTTTTGGCAATATGAAAGTTATTTGGTTTTTATTACTTTTCTTATCTAAGAAGAAGTGTTCGTAAAAATTTTCTACATCTTCTATCTTGTAATCTATCGGTAAATTATATCTTTGCAGTAGATATTTGATCCTTATAACATTTTCCTTGCTTATTAATCCTAGTTTTAAGGACAGTTCGTTTGCCATCACTATTCCTATGGATACTGCCTCTCCATGTAGATATTTTTTGTACTCTGTTTCATTTTCTACAACATGCCCAAAGGTATGCCCATAGTTCAAGACTGCTCTAATTCCAGCTTCTCTCTCATCAAGGGATACAACTCTAGCTTTTGTCTCTATACTCTTTAGAATAGCTGTTTTTAAATCTTCACCGTTGTTTAGGTTATGCTCTTCAAGCCACTCGAAAAACTCCTTATCAAATGTTATAGCCATTTTTATAATTTCAGCGATACCTGCGTTAAATTCTCTTTTTGGAAGAGTTTTTAAAAACTCCGTCTCACAATATACTGCTTTTGGTTGCCAAAATGCACCGATGAGGTTTTTACCATATTTTGAGTTTACTCCAGTCTTTCCACCGACACTCGCATCAACTTGTGCCAAGAGAGTTGTGGGAATTTGTATAAAATCTATGCCCCGTTGAAATATAGATGCCACAAAACCTGTCATATCACCTATAACCCCACCGCCAAGAGCTAATAAAATAGATTTTCTATCAAGTCTGTATTTGAAACATTCATTTAGTATAAACTCTAAAGTGTCAAGATTTTTATATTCTTCGCCATCTGGTATAGTTATAATATGAAGTTCATTTGCATTTATGAGTCTGCTTACTTTGTCTAAGTGGTATTTTGCTACCGTGGGATTGGTAACAATGGCAACTTTGGTATTAAAATTCAACTTCCCTAACTCGTCTATATAAACTTTGTAATTTCTATCTTTTCCTTGGATTAACTCTATGTTTACTTGCATTTTAACTCTCTTTTTAACTATCTCTTCTTTAATACTATGCTGAAAATAGCACCTTTTTCATCATTTCTTAATAGCAGTTTGCCACCACAGTGCTCTTCTATGATGGTTTTACTCATATAAAGCCCCAAGCCTGTTCCGCCTCTTGTTGTTTTTGTTGAAAAATATGGATCAAATATTTTATCCATTATCTCTTTTGGTACTCCACCACCATTATCACTCACCTCAAGGGTCAAGTTATTATCTTTTTTATATGTTCTAATTTCAATTTTTGGATTTTTAATCTCTTTTTCCACCAACACATCTTCAGCATTTTTGATAAAATTTAAAATGACCTGTTTTATTTCACTAGGGTATGATTTAAATGTATCGGAGCAGTTTAGATTTTCAATTAACTCTATTTTTTTCTCTATCAGAGACATCTCAATTATATTTTTTACACTTCGCACTATATCATCAAAGTTTGTCTCATTTTTCTCTAAAAAAAAAAAAAAAA
>JALUMZ010000133.1 GCA_027055635.1 Campylobacteraceae bacterium | reverse complement strand
AGAGAGTGTTATTAAGGGAGAGAGATTTTATAAAAAGTATAAAAAACAGATATTGGCTTCTGTGGTATTTGTCGTGCTATTTTCTGTTGGTTATGTTGGATATGATTTTATCAAACAGAGGAGTTTAAAAGTATCAAATGAGGCATATGAAAAGCTACTTAAAACACCGTCCGATAAAGATGCTCTGAATATTTTAAAAGATAAAAATCCTAAACTCTACGATGTTTTCTTATTTCAAGAGGCTGTGAAGAAAAATAGTATTCAAGAGTTAGAAAATTTATCAAAAAATGATAGCGATGAGTTGTTGTCAGATCTATCAAAATACCAATTAGGGCAACTAAAAAATTCAAAAGTAGTGCAGAGTAAACTGTTAAATGGATTTTCTCTTTTAGAAGAGGGGTTTGATCTTTTGAAAGAGGGAAAAATAACTGAGGCGAAACTCAAATTTGCCCAAATTGACTCTAATTCACCTCTATCGAAGATTGTAAAAAATCTAGAACATTATCAAGGTAAAACAAAATGAGCTTTTTAAAACTCATATTAGTTTCTCTTTTTGTGTTTTTTATCTTTGTAGGTTGTGGTACAAAAAGACAATACTTTGAACCAAAAGAGGTCTCGTATGCCATAAGCTACGATGGAACTTTGCCAGATTATATATCTGATGTTTCTAGGGGTGGAGCTACACTTAAAAATGGACAGATAATCACAAAAAACGGATTGCAAAATATCAGGATACCTCAAGGCTTTTCATTTCTTGAAGATGATAATGGAAGATATCTTGCCACTTCAAAATGTGGAGACTTAGTGGTTTTGGATTCTGGCTCAAAGATCATTTTTCAAAAGAAGTTTGCTACTGCCGTTGCTGCTGCTAGTATAAAAAAATCAAAAATTGCCATAGTTCTAGCATCAAATAAAATACTGTTATTAGACATCAAAACAGGTAAAATTATTATGAATTTGCAAGGAGATGCCACATATGCAGTTGATTCTAGGATAGCTGCACCTGCCTTTTTAAATAGTTTAATTATCTATCCGACACTTGATGGAAAACTTTTAATAATTGATGCAAAGAGCGGAAAAGTTATCAGAAGTGTAGTTGTAAGCAGTGAGAAATTTTTTGGAAATATAATATATCTCGGTGTTTTAGGTAACCGTTTAGTAGCGGCTACAAAGAAAAGAGTTATATCTATAAATCCGAAATCATTTGCCCTGCTAGATGAAGATGTTAAAGATGTGATAGTTCTTAAAAATAGAATCTTTGTTTTTACAAAAGATGGTTCGGTTATTTTGTGTGATGCTGATTTGAAAGTCTTAAAAAGAAGAAAATTTCCTTTTGCCGTTTTTGCAGGTGTTATCTATGGTAATTTTATCTATATGATTGAGAGAGGAGGCTATCTTATAGCTACTGATATTGATTTGATTTCAACAAATATATATAAAATGCCTGATAATATTGACTCTTTTCTCTTTTTTACACATGATACACTCTATTATCAAAACAGATATTTTAGGCTCTCAAAGAAGAGTTGATTTCTTAAAATGATATGGGTAACCCTAATAATCCCTATGTACTGATAGCTTTATTAAGAGATGCCTATATATAAAAGCCTAATGGAGCTTTTTTGAAAAAGATAGTAGATATTTTAAATAGTTACAATATAACACTCTTGAGATTAGAAGAGGTAAGTATGACTCTTTTGGGCAGTAGGAAAAAGATAAGACTTTTTTGTGGTTTAACACAAAAAAAGTATTACATTTGTATCTTTTTTGTTGGACAAAAGAGTAGATTTTTAAGAAAAAATGCAAATGAATTATTGGAGTTGCAGGAAAAATTGGAAAAGCTAAAAAATCGTAGATATAAAAAAAGAGTTCTTCTTATATCTTCTCCTCTATGTTCCAAAGCAAAATCTTTCCTGAGCAGTGAAGGCTGGAAAATTTATGAGGTAGAAGCATGATACTTTGTGATATAGGAAACCATAGTGCCAATTTTATTCAAGATGGAAAAAATTGGAGCTTAAACCATGAAGACTTTATGAACTACAAAACAGAGGAAATTATATATTATATATGCGTAAATGAAAAAATTTCACATAAGTTAAAAGATGTTAAGAACTTTGTAAATATAGAGTCTTATTTTGAACTTGATACCATATATCAAGGCATGGGAATAGACAGAGTGGCTGCTTGTAGTGCGATAAGTGATGGCATGATAGTAGATGCAGGAAGTGCAATAACTGTTGATATAATGTCAAACAGTTTGCATTTAGGGGGATTTATATTGCCAGGGCTTGCTGCATATGAAAAGTGTTACGGGCAGATATCTGAAAAACTAAGTGTGAGACTAAAGCCAAATATTGACCTTGAAGCTCTTCCACAAAAAACAGTTGATGCTATTTCATATGGTATTATTAAGCCTATTATAATGATTTTAAAAGATTTGTGTAAAGATAAGACAATATATTTTACGGGCGGAGACGGGAAGTTTTTTTCTAAGTATTTTGAAAATTCAATTTATGATGGAACACTGATATTTAGAGGAATGGAAAAAGCTATCTTGCATAAAATCAGTTAAGAGCTGTTATATCGCTGATGATGTGATAGGGTGCATAAGGTCAGTTAGGTACTTAGTTAATTATTATAGGAGTAATTGTGTTAAAAGTAGCATTGCCAAAGGGAAGAATAGCGAAAGAGACGCTAGATATATTTGAAGAGATTTTTCATAAAAAATTTGTATTTGAAGATAGAAAATTAATACTAGAATCAGATGGTTTTAAATTTTTGTTAGTTAGAAATCAAGATGTTCCCTCATATGTACTTCATCAAGCAGCAGATATTGGTGTAGTTGGGTTAGAT
>JALUMZ010000132.1 GCA_027055635.1 Campylobacteraceae bacterium | reverse complement strand
GTATGCTACAATCTAAATAATTATTACTCCACCGACTAAATACATCAACTTTTGATGTTTTAGTTTTGTTCATAGACGAGGCAGATTTATGAAGGCTTAGCCATAGCTTAAGTCAAGTAAATCTAACGAAGTATATGGGCAAAACTAAAGCACCCGAAGGGAAAACAGATACTTGGCAATCTGCAAACAGAAAAATTCTTGAATTAGCTGTAGCTAGTCCTGTAAATTTTTCTGTTCACATCAAACCTAGTCTCTGTTTTTCAAAAATTGGTGTATTTAGTCGGTGGAGTAATAAACAAAAAAGGAACTAAATGTTTAGTAATGACGAAGATGATTTTTTGATGGGTAGCCCAAAGAGTAAGTTTTACGATATAGTTTACAATGCAAACAGATCTCTTGTAGAGCAATCAATTGATGGAGTGTTTGATAAATATTGCGCTATGGAAATGCTACTTGAAGAGTTTATAAAAGATGATATGGAGCTTGAATACCGCTTAAATGAGATAGTTCTTGAAAAAGCAGATGATATCTTGGAGAGGAAAAATTCGCTCTATATATCAGCAACAGGGGATGTCTTGACTCAACATGAGTAAAATCTTTTTTCTTCTTTTCCTACTTGTTGTCACAAATCTATCAGCAGCAAAAGAAAAAATCTGGGATTTTCAATACAGTTTTAATCTCAAAAAAGATAAAATTGCAACTGTACTTATAGATAAAGATAGTGCTGGCAAAGGAAAAAACAGATATGAATTAAGTTTTAGATGGACTCTTTATGACGGAAGTAAAAACCTTATTTTACTTACAAAATATATGAGATATCCAAATCAATATGTATTGAGTATGAAAAGATCATTAGACAGAGTTAAAGTAAAATTGCTCCAAGATGGTGGAGATTACCATGAAGGGGCATACGCTTTGATTGTTTTTTCTAATTTTGAACCAAAAAAGCAGGTAGCTACACTGGATGTTTATATAAAAGATAAAACAAAAAGAATTCAGGTTACATTTAAATATAAATAAATTCTATGTATGATAATAGGTGCAGAACATATATAAAGAAGGTCGAAAGTTAAAAGGAATTAAATTGTTAAAAAAAGTTGAAATTTTAATGTTGCAGATGGTCGAATCATTAGATGATAAGAGCGTAACTAAGATATTTAAAAAAGTTCCAAAGGGTAAAAGGCTAAGAGCAAAGCTTATACTTAAGATCGCTGGAACTAGTGAAGATGCTTATAAATTAGCAGCGATAGTTGAGCTCATACATGCAGCGAGCCTGCTACATGATGATGTTATAGATGATGCTTTGACTAGAAGAGGAGAAGAGTCAATAAATGCTACATTTGGAAATAAAACATCTATTATGCTTGGTGATATACTCTACTCAAAAGGCTTTACCGAGCTAACAACACTCCACGAGAGTATTGCCTATAAAATATCTAATGCAGTTGCACTACTTTCAGTTGGCGAGTTACTTGATGTGGAGCTATCTGACTCTTTTAATGGTGACAAAAATAGATACCTAGATATGATTTATAAAAAAACAGCTTCTTTGATTGAAGCTTCTAGTGCTTGTGCTGCTATTTTAGCCCGTAAGGATATAGAAATCTATGAACTGTATGGTAAAAATCTTGGTCTTGCATTTCAGGTTATTGATGATATTCTTGATATAACGCAAGATAGCCAAAAACTCGGCAAACCGGCTTTGCATGATTTTAAGGAGGGTAAAACTACACTTCCTTACATGTATCTTTATGAAAGATTAGACGAAGAGGGCAAGCAAAAACTACTCTCTTTGTTTAAAAAGGATTTATCCAAAGATGATAAAATTTGGATAAAAAGCAAAATGCAGGAGAGTGGTAGTTTGGTTGATTCTATAGAGTATGCAAAGCGATTAGGTGCTGAAGCTTTAAGTGCCATCAAAAACGAGGATGACGGTAGCTTGAGCAATATCATCAAAGAGATGATTGAAAGAGATTTTTAATGCACTACCTTACTATCAGCTTTACTCACAAAAACACAGATATAGCCATAAGAGAGAAGCTATCTCTATCTGATGAAGAAAAACGCTCAATTTTTCAAGAAAGTTTAAATGAATTTGAACACACAAACGAATCAATAGTCCTCTCAACCTGCAACAGAGTTGAGATAATATTGAGTGTTGCAAATTGTGAACATACCATAGAACATACTTTTAATGAACTCTCTAAGATATCAGGAGTTCCCAAAAAAGAGTTGGAGAGTAGAGGTGATATATATGAAGACAATAGTGCCATACATCATCTTTTTTCTGTAATATCTTCGCTAGATAGCTTGGTTATCGGCGAAACCCAGATAGTTGGGCAACTCAAAGATGCCTATAAATTTTCTTACGAAAAAGGTTTTTGCGATCAAAAACTGAGTCGTGCTATGCATCATGCTTTTAAATGTGCAGCATCTGTAAGGAGCAATACAGATATCTCAAAAAATTCTATATCGATATCTAGCGTAGCAGTAAGTAAGGCAAAAGAGATTTGTGGAAATCTTGGAGGATATACAGCCTTGGTTATAGGTGCAGGAGAGATGGGAAGATTGGCAGCAAAGCATCTTATAGCAAATGGTGTTAATGTTATCATCTTGAACAGAAATCTAGAAAAAGCCCAAAAACTAGTAGATGAATTAGGAGAGATGGCAAGTTTTGCCTCTTTTTCAAAACTTGGTGAATACATAAATAGATATAGACTACTTTTTAGTGCCACAGGTGCCCCTCACACAATCATAGATAAAGATATGGTAGAAAAAAAAGAGTTCGACAGATACTGGTTTGATATAGCAATTCCTAGAGACATAGAGGCTATAGAGTTTGATAATCTACACATCTATGCAGTTGATGATTTAAAAGAGGTGGTAGATAAAAATATAGCACAAAGAGAGGAGCAGGCAAAGATAGCCTACTCAATTATAGGCAAATCAACTATGGAATTTTTCAAATGGCTTCAAACACTCTGTATAGACCCAATCATAAAAGAGATAAGAACAAAAGCTCAAAGCTGTTCTCTGCATGAGATAGAAAGAGCCATAAAAAAAGGCTATATAGATGAATCACAAAAAAATGAGATAGTAAAAATAGTACACCACGCTTTCAATGGTTTCTTACATACACCAACCATAAAATTAAAAGAAGTAGCAGAAAAACCCGAGGCAGATGTTATAGTCCAAGCAGTACAATATATCTTTGATATAAATGAAGATCAGGCAAAAAAGTTAAATATGTACAAATGTGAATACCAAATGGAAAACAATATGATGGAGAACAAATAGATGAGATTTTCAAAACTCTACGCACCAACAACAAAAGACGCACCAAAAGACGCAACTCTTCCTAGCCATAAATTTTTGATAAGAGGTGGTTTTGTAAAACAGAGCGGAAGTGGACTATATAGCTTTTTGCCCTTAGGTAAAATAGTGCTAGACAAAATAAGAGATATAGTCAAAGAGAATATGGATGCTTCCGGTGCACAAGAGATACAGATGGGTGTTGTAACAAATGCCGACCTTTGGAAACAAAGCGGGAGGTATGATGTATTTGGTAAAGAGCTATGCCGTCTAAAAGATAGAAAAAACAATGAATTTGTCTTAGGACCTACCCACGAAGAGGTTGTTGTGGATATAGTCAGAAACATCATCACAAGCTACAAACAACTCCCACTCCATCTCTATCAAATTACAACTAAATTTAGAGATGAAGCAAGACCTAGATTTGGACTCTTGCGAGGTCGTGAATTTATAATGAAAGATGGATATAGTTTTCATGATTCACTAGAGTCTCTAAAGGCTGAGTTTGACTTAATGGAAAAGACTTATAGAGATATATTGACGCAACTAGGACTTGAGTTTAGAGTGGTGGACGCTGATAGTGGAGCTATAGGCGGAAGTGGGAGTAAAGAGTTTATGGTTTTAGCGGATAACGGAGAGGATGATATAGTCATTTGTGATAGTTGTAAATATGCAGCTAACATAGAAGCAGCAAAAAGAACAAAAAGAACTTCTCAGGTAGAACCTCCAGAGGCTGATTTTGCAAAATTTTACACCCCAACACCTGTAAAAGATAGCATTAGACACATAGCAGAATTTTTTAAAGTTGATGAGTTTTACACCATAAAATCTGTCATAAAAAAAGCTATATATAAAGATGAAGAAAAAATCATATCTTTTTTTGTAAGAGGTTGCGACACTCTTCAAGAGACAAAAGCACAAAATGCTTGTGGAGCTTTGGAGTTGGTTGACGCTAGTGAAGAAGAGGTAAGAAATGCAGGGTTCAATCCGGGATTTTGTGGTCCTGTCGGATTGCCTGAAGGTGTAGAATTTTATATAGATGAAGAGCTCAAAGAAGAGACTAACCTCATCTGTGGTGCAAATGAAGATAATTACCATTTTGTCGGTGTTTCCATGTTTAATTTTAAAGATAGCAGATACAAAGATTTGGTTCAAGTAGATGCCGGTGATGTTTGCCCAAAATGCAAAGGTAAACTTAGCATTACAAAGGGCATAGAGGTTGGTCATATTTTTCAACTAGGACAGAAGTATGCCTCTGCGATGGAAGCAAAATTTTTAGATAAAAATGGAAAATCTCAACCTTTTTTCATGGGATGCTACGGCATAGGTGTTAGTCGCTTAGTTGCTGTGATGATTGAAGCTAGTCATGATGAAAAAGGATGCATTTGGAACAAACAAACAACCCCATATCTTTTAGATATAATCGTATCAAATGTTAAAGATGAAGAACAACTTAAATTTGCTGAAGATTTATATGAAAAACTAGATGCCAAAAAAGTACTTTTAGATGATAGAAAAGAGAGATTTGGTTTTAAGATAAAAGATTTTGAACTCTTAGGCTTTCCTTATGCTCTAGTAGTTGGAAAAGGTCTTAAAGATGGTAAGGTTGAGTTGATAGAGAGAAAAAGTCTTGAGAAGAGGATGATTTTAAAAGAGGAAATTTTATCAACATTACAGGAGATACTCTCTTGATATATTTTCTTCTATATATCTTCTTGGAGGTGATGATCAGCACAAAAATGGCTTCTGCGATAGGTGGTTTTTCAACTTTTCTTGAGATAATCGTATCGGCTATGGTTGGATTTAGTTTGGTGGCAAATTTTAGATACACCTTTTTTGAGAGTCTAAATGCCTTAAATAACAGATCCATATCCATTGAAGAGTTTCAAAAATTAAATGCCTTCTCTTTGCTAGGAGCATTTTTATTAATATTGCCGGGTTTTTTTAGTGATTTTTTAGGTTTGATGTTGCAATTTAGTTTTTTTGCAACACTTTTTGCAAGAAAAATTCTACATGTAAAGAGTAGAGATAGATATGAAAATTTTAAAGATAAAGGAATAGATGATGATGTCATTGATGTTGAGATTATTGAGCATAATACTGATAAGTAGTCTGTATGCAAATGCAGCTACAACAGAACAAAAGTTGATAAACTTTATAAATAAGGCTGTGAACACGGGCAGAGGTTATAAGTTTAAAAAAGCTACAATTATACACGAAGAGGTCTTGCCAAGTGACAAAAAGTGGAAAGCCTACTTTTTAAAACTTGATTTGCAAATTCCAAGCAAAAACAAAAGTATATCCGTAAAAGATATCATATTTTCAGATGGCAGTCTCATAAGTAAGGATTTTATAGATTTAAATACAGGTAAAAGCATAAAAGGTTCTTTCTCTTTTCCTGCAACTTCTGAAATGTATGACAAAGCTCACCTACTTCTAGGAAATAAAAACGCAAAAAACAGATTGATCATCTTTAGCGACCCTCAATGCCCATTTTGTATGGAGTATGTACCTGAACTGCTAGAATGGGTAAAAAAACACAGCAAAAACTTTGCTCTTTACTACTATCACTTCCCACTCTCTATTCATCCTGCTAGTAAAACTTTGGTCAAAGCAGAATTAGCAACTCAGAAGCTAGGGATTATGAGTGATGCTGACTTGACACTAAAGATATATACAGAGCTTTTTGACTTTAAAGACAATAGTGAAGCAAGTGTTCTAAAAGAGTTTAATAGGATTTTTAAAACAAATCTTACAAAAAAAGATATAAATACAAAAGATATACTAGAGCGCCTTAACGGTGATATAAGAGTTGCAAATAACCTCATGATAAGAGGAACTCCGACTCTATATGTAAATGATAAAAAAGACCCAAGCAGATCACTATATAAAAAATTGGCAAAAGAGGGTAAGTAGATATGGATAAATTGATAATAGCTACAAGAAAAAGCAAACTTGCCTTATGGCAATCCGAGCATGTGCAACAAGTTTTGATGGAATCCCACAAAGGGCTACATGTAGAGTTAGCACAAATGCTAACAAAAGGTGATAAGATTTTAGATACTCCACTTGCAAAGATAGGTGGAAAAGGTCTCTTTACAAAAGAGCTTGAAGAGTCTATGCTACGAGGTGAATCACACTTGGCAGTCCATAGCCTAAAAGATGTACCTATGGAATTTCCAGAAGGCTTAAAACTAGCAGTCATAACAAAGAGAGAAGATGTCAGAGATGCTATGCTTTCACAAAAATACTCTAGCTTAGATGATCTTCCAAACGGAGCAATTGTAGGAACAACAAGCCTAAGAAGGAGAATGCAACTCTTAGAAAAGAGACCTGATCTGAAGATAAAAAATTTAAGAGGCAATGTAAATACAAGAATCAGAAAACTAAAAGATGGAGAGTACGATGCTATTATTTTAGCAAGTGCAGGCATAAAAAGATTGGGACTTCAAGATGAAGTAAACTTTTTTAGCCCGATAGATACATCTGTTATGACACCAGCTAGTGGTCAAGCAGCACTTGGAATTGAGATAGTAGATAATCCTGAAGTAGAAAAATTGATTTTGGTTCTAAATGATAAAAATGCCATCATAGAAACAACTATCGAGAGAGATTTTGTAACAGTTTTAGAGGGTGGTTGTCAAGTCCCTATAGGTATCAATGCAAAAGTCAATGAAAACAATATAGATATATCCTGCCTGATAGGTTTGCCAGATGGCACAGAAGTTTTAAGAGAAAAAACTCAAGTTAGTATAGATGAGTATGAAACCATAGGCAAAAAACTTGCCCAAAGCATGATAGAAAAAGGAGCAAAAGAGCTGCTCCAAAGAGCTGAAAATATGGCACTAAATGAGATACTATAAATGAAAAGAACGATAGAGTTACTCGAAGATAACAACCTTTTGAAGATCATAGATGAAGAGGTTGATATAGACTTGGAGATGGCTCATATCGCCTATATAGAAGTCAAACAAAAAGATTCAAAAGCGCTTCTTTTTAGAAATCCGGTAAGCAGACGGTTAGATAAAAAATTCAACACTCCTGTCTTAATGAATGTTTTTGGCTCTTATGAAGCTACAAAACTCATCTTTGAAAAAGAACCAGATACGATAGCAGCAAAGATAGAAGAGTTGCTTCACATGAAACCCCCGAGAGATTTTTGGGGTAAGCTAGAGATGTTAAAAGAACTTTTTGATTTAAAAACTGTTTTTCCAAAAAGAGTAAATTCAAAAGCCCAAGCCCAAGAGATTGTCAAGAAAAATGTAGATCTATTTGAACTTCCAATTTTAAAGACTTGGAGTGATGATGGTGGGCCATTTATCACAATGGGACAAGTTTACACGCAGAGCCTAGATGGTCAAAAACAAAATCTTGGTATGTATAGGCTGCAAGTTTATGATGAAAATAGACTTGGTATGCACTGGCAAATACACAAAGACAGTGCACATTTTTTTAGTGAATATAAAAAAGCCGGAAAAAAGATGCCTGTAAGTGTTGCGATTGGCGGAGATCCTCTATATATTTGGTGTGGACAAGCTCCTATGCCAAATGGGATGTTTGAACTACTACTTTATGGATTGATAAAAGAGAAAAATGCCATTTTAGTTAAATCAAAAACAAATCCTATATACATACCAAGCGACAGCGATATAGTGATAGAGGGTTGGGTAGATCCAAGCAAAGAGGAGATAGAGGGTCCATTCGGAGATCATACAGGATACTACACACTAAAAGAACCCTATCCTGTGATGGATGTTACATGTATAACTACAAAAAAAGAGCCTGTATTTCAAGCTACTGTTGTTGGGAAACCTCCTTTAGAAGATAAGTATATGGGATGGGCTACTGAGAGGATATTTTTGCCACTGCTAAAGACTACTGCACCCGATCTCATAGATTATCGTATGCCAGAAAATGGTGTTTTTCACAATCTAATATTAGCCAAAATGAAGAGCTGCTATCCCGGTCATGCCAAACAATTTATGCATGCATTTTGGGGAGTAGGGCAGATGAGTTTTGTCAAGCATGCTTTTTTTGTTAATGACGATGCTCCAGAACTAGATAATTATGAGGATATAAGCGATTATATATGTGATAGAGTAAGTGTGGATAATATACTCATAAGCGAAGGTGTATGTGATGCACTAGATCATGCCAGTCCAAACGCCTGTTATGGTGGAAAACTTGGAGTTGATTGCACAAAAGACAATGTCAGATATCCTAAAAAAGATATATTGGAAGATAAGGAACTTTTAGATATAATCTCTTCCAAAATTTCTGATATTAAATCCCTTTGCCAGTATAAGACTCATACAAAAACGCCTATTTGTGTTTTCGGTGTAAAAAAGAGTCAAAATATCAAAGAAATTTATGAAAAATTAAAAGAGTTTAAGAGACACTTGAAGCTTTTGGTTTTTGTAGATATTGATAAAAATGATGTCACCAATCCTTATATGCTTATTTGGAGAATTGTCAACAATATAGATGCTAAGAGAGATATATTTTTACAAACAGAATATATAGGGATAGATGCTACAAATAAAAGTAAAAAAGATGGCTACAATAGAGAGTGGCCAAATGACACTGATTGTGATCAAGAAGTGCTAAAGAGTTTGATGGAAAGAAAATTAATACCAAATAACAAGGAGTTATTAAAATACTACTATGTCTGATTATTCGTCGAATAAGCAGTCTCATTTCTTGCTTCAAGGATTAAAGAGATGACACTGCTAATCATATATTTCACCCTCGCAGTTGGGGTTTCGTTTTTGTGCTCAATGCTTGAGTCGATACTGCTATCTTTGAATTTGTCGCATATTAATGTTGTAAAAAAATCTAATCCAAATGTCGGTATATCTTTGGAGAAGTTAAAAAAAGAGTTAAACATATCTCTAGCTTCTATATTGATTTTAAATACCATAGCAAATACACTAGGAGCTGCTGGAGTAGGGGCGCAAGCCAGCAAGCTTTTTGGCAATGAATATATGTTTTATGTTTCTGCCATTTTGACTTTGGTTATACTGTTTGTATCAGAGATTATACCAAAGACTATAGGAGCTATGTACTATAAAGAACTAGCACCTATTGCCTCTTATGTTATAAACTTTTTCATATTTATCACCTATCCTCTTATAGTTGTCTCGCTATTTATCACAAAAAAAATAGCAAAAGATGAAAATGCAAATATCATCACAAGAGAAGAGCTGCTAGAGAGTACGCTTATCAGTGAAAATGAGGGTGTCATAGATGAAAAAGAGTCTGATTATATAGAAAATATATTGAGTCTAAATAAAAGTAAAGTATATGAAATCCTAACTCCAAGAAGTGTTATTTTTGCACTAGAAAAAGAGACACAGATAAAAGATATAATAGATAGACCTGGGATTAGAAAATTTTCCAGAGTTCCTCTGTTTGACGGAACTATAGACAATATCATAGGGGTAGTTTTAAGCAAACAAATTTTTGAAAAAGCCATAGAGAGTCAAGATGAAAAGCTAGAAAGCTTGATGCAACCTATCTTCTCTATCAATGAAAACATACCTGTATCTTATACACTAGATCTGTTTATAAAGAGAAAAGAGCATATATTCTTGGTAACTGATAGCTATGGGCAAACTGAAGGGATAGTAACACTTGAAGATTGTATAGAAACCCTGCTTGGTGTTGAGATAATGGATGAACTTGATACAACAGAAGATATGCAAAAATTAGCAAAAGATAAAATGAAGAAAAAGAAACACTCCAGTAAATAGCCTCAAAAGTTATTTATGATATAATCCGGGTTAACACAGTAAAGGACTACTTACATGATTAAAATTACTTTTAACGCTTTTAGCTTTCTTAGGAAAAAACTAAAAGAGCAAAACATACCGTATGTTGAGGCGCCTATGGAATTTTCTGATGGCTATACTCCACAAGATATTATAGAAAAATTTGGTTTCAAAGATGGTGAAGTTGAAGCTGTTTTTATAAACCGCAAAGTTCAATCCAAAGACACAATTCTAAAAGATGGTGATAGAATAGCACTATTACCACCAGGTACTCCGGGTTCATATAGACTAATCTTAGGCATCAAAAAAGTAGAACAATAAAATAATAAAAAGAGGAGAGGGTTATTTATCCCCCTCCAACCTTTGGAAATATAGCAAGAATTTGCCCATCATCTAAAACAAAATCTTCTTGCACATGCCTTCCATTTACCATCAAAACTCCTATTGGATATTTCTCTAAATTCAGCTCAATATCAACAAGTACATCTTTAATAGTTGAGTTTTTTGGGTAACTCCTTTTTTCTATTTTAAATCTACCTTCTCTATATTGAGCAAAGAGTTTGATGGTTATATCTATTTTTGTCATTTAAAAATTCCAGAACTCGTCTATCTCTTCCCGACTTCGTCATTTTTTAAAAAGAAACACCTATATTAAGGGC
>JALUMZ010000131.1 GCA_027055635.1 Campylobacteraceae bacterium | reverse complement strand
AGAGACTTCGGGAGAGATTCAAAGCCACTTTGCAAAGGCTGGAGCATGAAAGGAAATGAGTAGAGACAGCTAGCAATAACAAGTCCATAAAAATTGAATACTAATTTTACCCCAAAGATATCTTCTATAAAAGTACCAAAAGGCGAGTTTTGCGAAAGTGCAAAAAGTACATAAAATCCCAAAACAGTTGGAGGCAAAACGATAGGTAGAGCACTAAAAGCCTCATATATAGGCTTTAGCTTTGACCTACTTTGTGAGAGTTTCCAAGCTAATGGAAGCGCTATCAAAAAAAGTATGATACTGACTATGGATGCTAGTTTAAAAGATAGATAAAACGGCTCTAGATTAAGCTCCATCTCTCACCTCTATGATAGATATTTCACTCGCCTTCATCATCACTACTGCTTTTTGTCTCTCTTTTAAGCTCAGCATATCATAAGACTTTTTTGTGATGAGAGACTCAAAAATACCAACTTCACTCTTTAGCTTTATTGTAACTAAAAGCTTTCCTACATCTATACTTGTTATCAGTGCATCTATCTGATTTGTCAAACTTATATCTTTTGATTTCTCTTTTGCAATAAGCACGAAAGAGGGTTTGATTCCAAGAATCACTCTTGCCCCATCTTTGACCTTTTTTGGAAGTTCAAGTGCCATCATGGTAAATTCCTCATCTTTAGCACTAAATGTCACTACATGTACGGCATCACTCTCTTCTATACTTTTAACTGTTGCTTCTATCTTATTCATAGATAACCATACTTTTTAAAGATTTTTTTAGCATCTCTTGAGAGGATAAAATCATAAAATTCTTTTGATGCTTTTGGGCTTTTTGTAGCTTTTATTATAACTATACCTTGTTTGATAGGTGTATATAAGTTTTTATCTATTTCTATCCAATTTTTACCTTTTTCAAAGCTTTTCATTTTAGAGCTAAAGAGTGAAGATTTAGCGATAAAACCAATATCAGCCGCAGTCATAGCGTACTGTACTGTTTGTGAAATACTTTGGGCGTAAGCAAATTTGTATTTTACTTTAT
Source organism: Campylobacteraceae bacterium (assembly GCA_027055635.1). Taxonomy (GTDB): domain Bacteria; phylum Campylobacterota; class Campylobacteria; order Campylobacterales; family Sulfurospirillaceae; genus JAADIZ01. The sequence goes on along the minus strand of JALUMZ010000131.1, from coordinate 1,843 downwards.
CATATATTTTCGCATTTTTCAAAGCTTCAACAGTAGCTTTTCCATAAGGTGCCGTATCTGGATTTGCTATGGCAATTCTTGAGATGGAACTCTCTTTTGCTATATAAATTCCTTTTAAAAAATCTCTTTTTTTAACGCTAAATATAGCTAAACATCCCCGTGCATAGACTTTTGCCCTAGAAGTGGCCAAGCCATTGTTAAACAAATCTTGAGGATATCTTATATTTGCAGCTAAAAAAACATCAAAAGGAGCACCTCTTTTTATCTGCGCATTTAGTTTACCACTACTACCCAAAATAACAGAGACTCTTACATCAGGATATTTATCATTAAAAGCATTTACAATATCGTTTATAGCAAAACTAACATTTGCAGCAACTGCAACTTTTATCTGAGAAGCAGAAGCAAACAGAGCCAACAAAGTAAGCACTAATACTTTTTTTATCATCTATATTCCTCAAATTTCGTTATATATAAAAAAATATAACGAAATTGTATCATAAAATTAAAAAATTAGACTTAGTCAATCCTAAAAACCAATATTTCGACAAACTAACCAATCTTAATTCTCTAATTCTACCACAACTTGAGCAATAGCAAAAAATCTGTAAATATTTTTTCGCTGTTGCTTTTTCTGCTGTGTTATAGTATAAAATACCACTGTAATTCTGAGTAAAATAATGAATATGATGAAGTTATTCATCCATCTCTTCAGATTAAGATTTATCTCATCACCAATAAAGCCTTTAAGATAGTTTCTTTGCATCCTGTGGTCAGATTTCACATGACCTATAATAGGTTTTGTTTGTAGAAATTAATAAGGCCAGTATATTGCTACTCTACCTCCTCGTTTAACAGCCTTATCAATAAATCTCTTTATGCTTTCCAACATCTAGTAAGATTATCTCTTTATCTATTATTATCAGCTCCAGCACTACTCTATAAGCCATAGATATTGAAACAGAGTGATAATCTTTGGTAGTGCCTTTTAGTTTGTGTAGTCTTAATGATGGATGATGTGGGTTTGCTTTTAAAAATCTGATAGTTTTTTTATATCTATCTTTTAGCTCTGGGTGTTTTTTGATAAAGATTTTCTCTTTTTTGATGTACTTATCGCTTAAGATGAGTCTGTACATCATAAACCTTTTAAATGCTCTTCTAGCTCATCATTTGTCGAGATGGTTTTGCATTTACCCTGCTTTATCTCTTGCATAGTTTCAAGATAAGTTTTGTCTAACTCCAAAGCTCTTAGCTCGTCATATTTATCAAAATCAATTACTATGTACCTAGGTTTTCCACGAAATGAGATTATAGCCTCGTCATTTTCATTTATCTCTTGGTGTATAGCTTTGATACCTTTGACTTTTAAATCATTCGCTGTTATCATCTTTTTGTCCTTAATCGTGTTATTTATAGCATTGTAACACAATCTAAATTAGTCTAACATACTACTAAAAAGAACTCTATAAAAAGAGTGCTAAAGTTACACTTTTTAAGTTTCTTTAGTGAGGTAGTATCAAGTTTGAAGAGGTGAAATTTTGACATCTTGCCAAAATAGCAACCGTAAACGGTGGCAATGATACAAGATAGAATAACAACCTAAGCACTACCGAGAGCGGGTTTAAAAACCAAGAGCGGGAGAGTTTGTTTATCGGCTGTGTGGTCACGATTTTCTCGCTTTAACTTTCAACAGGTTTTAAAAGGTAACAGTAAGTAAATATTTTGTCTTTGATGTTTTTTAACTCATTTTAGGCTTTGTTAGATTAAAAATGCTATGATTATGAATAAAAATGCAAAGGAGGTTATATATAATGCAAACAATCCAAATAAACAATGCAGATAT
>JALUMZ010000130.1 GCA_027055635.1 Campylobacteraceae bacterium | reverse complement strand
AGCTTGGAAAACAAAAGAGGAGCTTTAGCAAGATTTTTGGCATATTTAGCTAAAATGCAGATAAATTTAGTAACAATTGAGTTAGGCAAATCAGAAGAGGGTCATGTAGATTTTTTTGAGATGATACTGGAGCTGCCAGATAAGTCTGTTAATTCCATAAGAAATAATTTAAAATCAAAATATAGCGTGATAGAGTTTGTTTCTGTAAATGATGTTTATAAAAGTTAAAGGATAGAGATGTTGGAAAATGCTTTAAGAGAGATAAAGCGAGGCGTAAGCGAGATAATTGACGAAAAAAGAGTAGAAAAGCTTCTTGTTGACTATTTTGAAAAAGGAAAGAGTTATTTTGTGAAAGCCGGTTTTGATCCTACCGCACCAGATTTGCACCTTGGGCATACTGTGCTTTTGCAAAAGATGGCTCTATTTCAAAAATATGGGGCTATTGTACAGTTTATAATAGGTGATTTTACCGGCATGATAGGAGACCCTACGGGAAAAAGTGAAACTAGAAAAAAACTTGATAAAGAGACTGTCTTAAAAAATGCTAAAAGCTATGAAGAGCAGGTTTTTAAGATTTTGGATCCTAAGAAAACAGAAATTTTATTTAACTCTTCATGGATAGATAAACTCGGCTCTTCGGGTATGCTCGAACTTACCACTACATTCAATGTTGCAAGAATGTTAGAGAGAGAAGATTTTGAGAAAAGGTACAGATCAAATGCGCCTATATCTATAAGTGAATTTCTATATCCATTGTTGCAAGGCTATGATAGTGTTGCTATAAAATCTGATATAGAGATGGGCGGAACTGATCAAAAATTTAATCTTTTAATGGGGAGACATCTTCAAAGAGCATATAGAGTCGGCAAAGAACAAGCAGTTGTTATGATGCCTTTGCTAGAGGGATTAGATGGTGTAAATAAGATGAGCAAGTCTCTTGGAAATTATATAGGGGTGACGGATCATCCAAATGATATGTTTGGGAAGATGCTTAGTATTAGCGATGAATTGATGTGGAGATATTATGAGTTGCTAAGCTCATTATCTATAGAACAGATTGATTCTTTAAAGCAAAAAGTTAGTGACGGCTTACTACATCCAAAAATCGCAAAAGAAAATATTGCTTTAGAGATAGTTCAAAGATACCATGGAAGTGAAGCTGCGAAAAATGCAAAAGCAGAATTTGAAAAAGTACACTCCAAAAATCAACTTCCAAGTGATATGCAAGAATTTGAAGTTGACGGGGAAATATGGATAGCTCAAGCTTTAGTTGATTGTAAATTAGAGCCCTCTACTTCACAAGCAAGAAGAGATATAAAACAAAATGCCATTAGCGTAAATCAAAAAAAGATAAACGATATGCAGATGCAACTTGAAACTGGTGAGTACATACTCCAGGTAGGAAAAAGAAAGTTTGCAAAAATAAAGGTAAAATGATGACTCTAAAACCTCTAAGAATAGGAAAATATACTATAAAGCATCCAATTGTTCAGGGTGGTATGGGATTAGGAATAAGCTGGGATAAATTAGCAGGTACCGTTAGTCTCAACGGTGGATTAGGAGTAGTCAGTTCAGTCGGTACAGGCTATTATAAAAACAGTAAATATGTAAAAAAAGAGATTAGTGATAGACCGTTTGAAGCAGAAAATTTCTACTCAAGAGATGGTTTGAAAGCCATAATTCAAAATGCAAAAAAAATAGCTCAAGGTAAACCTGTAGCTGTAAATGTTCTTTATGCTATTAATGAGTATGGTAGAGTTGCAAGGGATGCTTGTGAACTTGGTGCAGATATTATAATTACTGGTGCTGGACTCCCTACAAATATGCCAGAATTTACTGAGGGTTATCCAGATGTTGCACTCGTTCCTATAGTCTCTAGCGCAAAGGCTTTAAAGATAATATGCAAAAGATGGAAACAAAGATATGACAGACTCCCTGATGCTATTATTGTTGAGGGTCCTAAAAGTGGCGGTCACCAAGGATTTACATATGAGCAGTGTTTTCAGACTGAATATCAACTTGAAAATTTAATCAAACCTATCAAGGAAGAAATAGAAAAATGGGGAAATTTTCCATTGATAGCAGCAGGCGGTATTTGGGACCATAACGACATAATAAAAATGATAGAGTTAGGAGCTGATGGGGTACAAATGGGTACAAGATTTATAGGGACTCATGAGTGTGATGCTAGTGATAACTTTAAACAAGTTATTCTTGACTCTAAAGAAGAAGATATAAAACTACTTAAATCACCAGTTGGATATCCTGCAAGAGGTGTTAGAACAAATCTTATAAAGATGGTTGATAAAAGAGAGGGACCAAAGATAAAATGCATAAGCAACTGTGTGAGTCCTTGCCACAGAGGTCAAGAGGCAAAAGAGGTGGGTTACTGTATCGCAGACAGGCTCTCGGATGCATATCTTGGCAAAAAAGAGACCGGATTGTTTTTTACAGGTTCAAATGGATATAAACTAGATGAAATTATAAGCGTCAAAGAGCTTATGGAAAAGTTGGTAAATAAATAACTTGTTAAAAAAAATAGTATTATCGATTTTTATCTCTATTTCTCTTTTTGCATCAACATCATATCTCCAAAAAGTTTACTCTTTTGATAAACAAATGGGCTTGGCAGATGAAAATACGATGCTCAGAATTTTTCATTCTTTGCAAAATATATATATAAAATCCATCATCAAAAATGATGAAAAACTAAAAATTGAGACACTTAAACGGTTGGTCAAGAGTTCAAAAATTTTAAAAATTGATGAAAAAAACTATGAAAAAGAGCTCTCAATACTACTTAAAAATTCTTCTTATGCTTCTAAAGTAAAAAAAACCAAAAAGATAGCAGCAAAACAAAAAACTAAAAAACTCAGGTTGCTTTCGATAACATATAGT
>JALUMZ010000129.1 GCA_027055635.1 Campylobacteraceae bacterium | reverse complement strand
ATCTACTTTATTGTGTTTATTCTTTGTATAGTCTCTTGGATTTTTGAAGTCTATCTCTATCTTTTCATTTTTTATAGCTCTTTTTAATATACTATCTTCAAAATATGGTGATATAAGATTGGGAAAAAGAGTAATAAAAGTAAATTTCATAAAAATACCTAAGAATTTTTCAAAATGTCCAATGCATCTTTGCTGTGTACTATTTTTTTATCTTTATCAAAATCAACAATATATCTATCTATATAGGGCAAGTAAAAGAGTTTTGCTAACCCTTGCTCTACCAATTCATTAGCCGTATCGATGAGCAGATAATCATCTAAGCCCATTCTCTCTATATCTTTAACTACACCCAAAACCATGTTCTCCTCTTGCACAACAGAGCCTATCATATCAAACCAAAAAAACTCCCCGTCTTTTAATTTACACGCTTTGGAAGTCTCTTCTGCTGTCGTAAAAAGATTTAGGTTTACCAATTTTGCCGCACTATCTCTTGAAGAGTAACCTTTGAACAATATGGTATTTTTTTTAGGGTTAAATGAATCGATCTGTAGATTAAAGTTTTTGTCCGTTGCAAAAGTAACATTAGGCTTAAATTGCTCTGGAAAGTCGCAGTGAATATTAAGTCTTAATTCACCTCTTAAGCCTACAAGCCGCCCAATTTTGGCGACTTGAATTAGCTCATTATTGTTATTCATTTTATTCGTCGTTTGCTTTTACGCTCACTCTATATGAAATTCCATCTTTTGCTTTACATCCAGATATGATAGTCTTTAAAGAGTTGATCATTTTGCCATCTTTACCGATAAGCTTACCTGTATCCCCTTTATTAGCATATATAGTTATTTCGCTAAAAGTCTCGTCCACATCTGTTTTTTCTACTCTTACAGATTCTGGATTATCCACTAGAAGTTTTGCAAATTCGTAAAAAAATTGATCTATCATAACTATTTGCCAGCGATTTTTGCAACCCTGTCGCTTACTTTTGCACCAACACTTTTCCAGTAATTTAATCTATCCATATCTATCTTGATAGTCTCAGGTTCAGTCAATGGATTATAATACCCTATAGACTCTATCCATCCGCTATCTCTTCTTTTTCTGCTATCTGTAACTACTATTCTATAAAATGGCTTCTTTTTTCTTCCCATTCTAGTCAATCTTACTGTTGTCATTTTGGTCCTTTTTTTATTTAAATTATATATGAGGGTAATTTTTGCGCAGAATAAATAGTTATAATGTGCCTCTTTACCACCATATCGGTGTCTTTACGACTCTTGTTCACAGAGGGATTATTGCAAGAGTTAAAAACGAGTGTGAATTATACCTTAAACTACTTTAAATGTAAAGAGGAAATAGAATTAATCCATGGTAAATTAAAACTAATGTTGAAAAACTAATTCACAGGAAAATATCAAATTTCTCCTTGGTGAAATATTGGTTTTAATTTACCATGAAAGCTATCTTGGTATTCCTTGTCTTTTAGACTGTGCTAACATATTTTGCAGATCTTGCATGCCTTTTTTGCCTGAAAACTTTTTTGCCATTTTGGCCGCATTTTTAAACTGTTTTAGAAATCTATTTACTTCCATCTGTGAAAGTCCTGCACCTTTGGCGATCCTTCTTTTTCTACTATTGTTCAGAAGTGACGGAAGCTCTCTCTCTTTTTTTGTCATGGAGCCAATCATCGCTTTAATTCTCTTCATCTCAACAGAGTTTTCAATATCCATATCTTTTAACTGCCCAGCCATAGATGACATTCCGGGTATCATACCCATTAAAGATTTCATACTCCCTAATTTTTTCATCTGCTCCATCTGTGCTAAAAAGTCATTGAAATTAAACTCTCCCCTTTTGATTTTACTTGTTATTTTTCGTGCTTGTTTTTCATCTATTATAGCACTTGTTTTCTCAGCCAAAGTCTCCAAATCACCCTCGCCCATCAAGCGATTTACTATACGGTCACTAACAAACAACTCTAAATCAGCAACTTTTTCACCTGTACCGATAAAACGCAGAGGAATACCAACTTGTGAAGCAATTCCAAGTGCCACACCACCTTTACTGTCGCCATCATATTTACTAAGAATTACTCCACTTATACCTATCTTTTCGTTAAATGAATTTGCACTTCTTACGGCATCTTGACCACTTAGAGAATCTGCAACATAAAATATTTCATCTGGATTTAGTGAATTTTTTATCCCATCTAATTCACTCATCAACTCATCATCTATCGCAAGTCGTCCAGCAGTATCAACTAAAAGAACATCATATAGACCTTTTTTAGCCTCTTTTAGTGCATCTTTTGCTATTTTTGTAGGATTTTTTTCATCTTCATTAAAAAACAGATCTATCTCATTTGTTTCACAAAGTTGTTTAAGCTGTTCAATCGCAGCTAATCTTTGTAAATCACAAGCTGCCACCAACACTTTCTTTTTTCTTAATTTTAAATAATTTGCCAACTTTACTGTTGTAGTAGTTTTACCACTTCCTTGGAGTCCAGCCATCAAAACAACAGTTGGTGGCTTTGAGGCATAAACAAACCCTTGATTTCCTGGGGCTGTTAAAATTTTTGTCAAATTTGATTTAAGAGATTTTAAAAAATTTAGCTGGCCTATGCCCATAGCCTTTGTCTCTAACTCTACTGTTCTTAGAAGCTCTTTTACTACTTTATGATGAACATCTGCCTTAAGCAAGGACTTTTTGAGTGTATCAAGAGCCTTTTTAAGAGACTTCTCATCATCTGCAAATCTAATTTTATTTATAGCACTCTTAAACGAGTCAGTTAAAACACTAAACAAATCAACTCCTTAAATCTTCTATTATTATTTTGGACCAAAATTGAGCATAACAATAAAGCACCAAACTATAATAAGGGATATGATGATACATAAATAT
>JALUMZ010000128.1 GCA_027055635.1 Campylobacteraceae bacterium | reverse complement strand
AATAAATAGAGATAAAAAAACAATAAGAGAAACACTTGAAAAATTAAAAATTTTGAAAAAAAGTGAAGAGATAAAAATAAGAAAAGAGTACGAATTAAAGGCAAGAGTAAAAAAACAGGGAAAAACAAAACTGAGTGTACGACAAATTGGTTCATCTTATCAAGCAAGTAAAGTAAAAAGATATAGAGGTAAAAAAACGATAGCGCCTCTAAAGAGTTATATTGTCAAAAGGAAATTTGGAAATTATATAGACCCAATCTACAATATAAAGATATTTAATGACTCAGTTACACTCTCATCTAAAATAAAAAATGCAAAAGTTAGAAATATTTTTAATGGCAAGGTTGTTTTTGCAAAAGATACGGTAGTTTTGGACAAAGTTATAATCATAGAAAATAGTCGAGGAATACACACAGTTTATGCACATCTAAGTAAAATTGCACCTACTATAAAAGTTGGAAAAAAGATAAAAAAAGGTTATATAATTGGTCGGGTAAAGTATGATCTTATTTTTGAAGTTACACAAAAAAATTATCATATAAATCCACTTGAAGTTATATTTAGATAAAATAATAAGAACTAAAGGGGAAGATAAAATGAAAAAGAGAAAAAGGGTTCTAGTTAAGTTTTCTGGTGAGGCTTTAGCAGGAGCAAATGGTTTTGGAATTGATACAGTAATTCTAAAATTTATAGCAAATGAGATAAAAACTTTGATTGAAAATAGTATAGAAGTGGGTATTGTCATAGGCGGAGGAAATATTATACGAGGTGTAAGTGCAGCAAAGGATGGTATAATCAAAAGATCTAGTGGTGACTATATGGGTATGCTATCTACGGTCATAAACTCTATTGCTATGCAAGAAGCATTGGAACATGTAGGTATTGATGTAAGAGTGCAAAGTGCCATCAAGATGGAAGCAATTTGTGAAACCTTCATAGTTAGAAGAGCAAAAAGGCATCTCGAAAAGGGTAGGGTTGTTATATTTGCAGCAGGAACAGGAAATCCTTTTTTTACAACAGATACGGCTGCAACTCTTAGAGCCGTTGAGATTGATGCTGATATGATTATTAAAGCAACAAAAGTAGATGGAGTTTATGATAAAGATCCAAATATGTTTATAGATGCACAAAAATACGAAGAGTTAACCTATGATATGGCTATGAATGACAACATAAAAGTTATGGATGACACTTCAATAGCTTTAGCAAAAGATAACTCTTTGCCTATTATCGTATGCAATATGTTTAAAGAGAATAACTTGTTAGATATTTTAGAGGGCGACTATAGCACTTGTTCGGTCGTAAAAAAATAAAATTTAGGTATAAAAACACTTAACTAATATATAAAGGAAAAAAATGCAAAGAACAGAACAAATAACAGCAAAGGCACTACATGCGGTACAAGATGATAAATATTTATTGTCGATTATAGTTGCAAAAAGAGCAGAACAGCTGGCAAATGGAGCTATACCGTTAGTGAGGGTTGATAATAGGGAAAAATTTACTGATATAGCTCTTAAAGAGATTGCAGATGGTAAAGTAGGATTAGATTCAATAACAGATATAAAATGATTTTAGAAGAGTTAATTGAAAAAATAAAACTATCCAAGGATATAGAAACTTCCATATCTATTCTCAAGGGCTTTACAGAAATTACTCCGCTGATTCAAAAGGCTATTGATTTCTCTATAAAGCAACATCATGGTCAATATAGAAAAAGTGGCGAAGAGTATGTAAATCACCCTATACTTGTGGCTTCACTTGTCTCTTTTTATGGAGGTGATGAAGCTATGGTTGTGGCCGGTTTGTTGCATGATGTTGTGGAAGATACGGATTGTGAAATAGAAAGAATAGAAAAAGATTTTACAAAAGAAATAGGTATTTTAGTAGAGGGTTTGACTAAAATTATGGAGATAAGAGATGTTGAACTAATTCCCTCTTATTCAAATGAGAGGATTATCTCCTCAGCTTTAACATTTAGAAAGATGTTGCTTGCTTCTATCAGTGATGTTAGGGTTTTGGTTATCAAATTGTGCGATAGGATGCATAATATGATGACGCTGCATGGATTATCACCCTCAAAGCAAAGAAGAATAAGCGAAGAGACTGTTGTTGTTTATGCTCCTATTGCTCATAGACTAGGTATTTCATCAATCAAAAAATATCTTGAAGATAAGAGTTTTTTTTATGTTATGCCACTAGAGTACAAAAAGATAGATAATTATATCAATAAACACAAACAGCAGTTACAATTAAGATTAAATCATTTTGCCTCAAAAATAAGAACTTTGATGCTTAAAGATGGATTTAATGAGGGTGATTTTACCCTTGTAAAGAGAGTCAAACACCACTACTCCATATATCTCAAAATGCAAAGAAAAGGCATATCTATAGAAGAGGTTTTAGATCTTTTGGCAATCAGAGTAGTAGTAGCCAAAAGTATAGATTGCTATAAAGTGTTAGGGTTGATACATCAACAATTCAATCCATTAATTGCAAGATTCAAAGACTATATTGCTATTCCAAAAGAGAATGGTTATCAAACTATACATACTACTGTTTTTGATGATAAATCCATAATAGAGTCTCAAATAAGAACTTATGATATGGATAAAACAGCTGAATTCGGACTTGCTGCTCATTGGAAATATAAAAGCGGTGGGTTAAATCCAAAACTTGATTGGCTAGATGAGTTGAAAAACCAAAATGATGAGATAGAAAATATAGAAGAGTTTTATCAAATAGCAAAAGATAATCTTTATAGTGAAGATATAGCAGTATTTTCTCCTAAAGGTGATATTTTTTCTCTGCCAAGAGGCGCTACTGTGCTTGATTTTGCTTATGAGGTTCATACGGAAGTTGGTATATTTGCAAAAGAGGCTTATGTCAACAAGCAAAAAGTTCC
>JALUMZ010000127.1 GCA_027055635.1 Campylobacteraceae bacterium | reverse complement strand
CCATTTTTATATTATTAATTTGTTCAGCCAATAGAGCAAAAACAAAAAGCATTGTAGCATTAGACAATAAAAAAACTGTCGTATCAGTAATATTCAAGTGATACAAATCTTCTAAAAAAGAGAGTATTCCCAAACCACCAAAAAACATACTAAAAGGCAAGACTACTCTCAACGGTTTAAATACCATACCCAACTCTAAAATTTTCAAAATTGTTCTAAATCCTGTTTTAAAATTCACACGACTCACTCCACCTGCTCTTTTTTGAACTTCTATAGGAACATAGATGATATTTAAATTTTCAGATATATAAGCGATGGTAATAGATGTTGAAAAACTAAATCTCTCTGAACATAGATGAAGATATCTACTAGCTATCCTTTTACTAAAGACTCTAAAACCAGAATTTATATCCAGTATATCCTCTTTAAAAATAAAGTTAGCAATCTTGTGTAGTAAAATCTTTCCTAAAATTCTATTAACCTTAGTCTGATATATCTTTCTTTGTCCGATAACCATACTCTCTTGCCCATCATACGCCGATAAAAGCTTTGGTATATCACTTGGACTATGCTGTCCATCAGAATCCATTATAATAATCGTATCATATTTCGCATTTTTTATGCCTGTTTTAAGTGCTCCTCCATATCCTCTATTTTTCCTATGGTGAATAACTGTAATATCTTGAAAATTATCCAATATCTCTGCGCTTTTATCTGTTGATTTATCATCAACACAAAGTATCTCATATACAAAACCTTGATCATCTAAAAATTGTTTTAACCCAAATAGAGCATCCAATAAGCTTTCTTCCTCATTATATACAGGCATAACAATTGTAAATTGTTTAACATTACTGCTCATTTGTATCCTTCTTCTTACTTTTTATCTTAGCTATCTTAATTTTTATAGATTTTTCTACTTCAACAAAAACATCAATAATAACAGTATTAAACATTTTATTTCTTAATTTTTTTATCTCTTCAACAGCTTCTTCATGACTTTTTCCTTTTTTGTAGGACCTATCTCCTGTAATTCCAGCATAAAATTCACCAAGGGATACAACTTGCGCACCAATAGGTATTTGGGATTCTTTTAGTCCAAAGGGGTAACCTTTGCCATCAAATCTTTCGTGGTGATATTTTATAATGTCAGAGATAGGATATATATGACAAATTGGCTCCACCATAATACTTCCGATGAGCGGATGTTCTTTTACAAGATCCATATCTTTTTGACCAAATTCATCTTTATCCAATACAGCAAGCAAATCTCCAACCATACCAATATCATGCAAACTAGCTCCTAATGAAATTGTATCTATCTCTTCCTCGGTTAAAAACAGGGATTTTGCAAGCTCTACTGAAACTGCCTGAACTATCAAGGAGTGGTTTTTATAATACTTGTTTTCCAACTCTATGGCTTCATTTGTAAAATTCAAAAGTGCCAAATAGTTTTGTACCATCTCACTCTTTTTATCAATATTCTCCATAAATGCCCCAGACATATCTAAAAAAGAACCGATTTGGGCTACTGTCTCATTTTGCAAAGGCTTATCATCAAAAAACTCTAACTTATAAGGAGTATTTCTGATATAAAAAACTTTTTGCATTGTTACACTACCTTGTGGTTTATACTCAAAAACCATATCTCCCTGCTTAGTTAGAAGTCTTGCCCCACTTGCTTTGGTTAGTTTCATAATAAGGGCAATAAAAAATTTAAAAAATTGATATTTATCCATTTGCAACTTCATTAATGACACTGAAGTATCTTTACTTACATTTAAAAGAGCTTCAGATCCTTTAGATTTTACACTGTTTAAAATTCTCTCATAATATCCAAGCATTATTCCAAAATAACCATCATATCTATCCTTTTTTATTTCGTAAGTAGTAAATAAAAGAAGCATATAGTTTTTACTGTTGCTTAAAAAATATCTAACAAGAAAATTTCCACTTTTATCAAATCTTTTTAAATCTTTTTTACCTATTCTAAGTGGTGTGGCTATATTTTTTTTACCTACCGTATTAGTTTCGATAAGAACATAAGTCTCTCCTCTTAGCTCATAAATTGCTGCGAATCTTGCCCTTAGTAGAGTCATGCTTTTAAGCAAAAACATCTCTATCTCTTTAATATCTACTTTGGAACACAAATCTCTATAAAAATCATTAAACTCTCTTAATTCAAGTTTTAATTTTAAATTTTTTGTGAATGAGCTCATATTTATCATCACTAGCACAAGAGTCAATATCAAAAAAATCCACCAAAATTGGCTTAAAAAATTATTTATTTGGTTTAAATTTGAGAGTATGATATCTGGTAAAACATAATTAAAGTAGTGCCTACTCTGTTCAAAAATGCCCATTTTTCAACCTTTTTAACTTCTTGATATAATTAACATAGCTACTATTATCAATCTCATACACTGTAATCGTTTTTGTCTTATAGTATATCCTAATATTGCTGTGAGTTGCACTATATATAGCTACCCATGTTTTTAAGCTATTTTGTATATCTCTTCTCCAACGATAATACCATTCATCTTTACCACTGTATGGGTTTGGAAAATTTTCTACAAAAAGATATATTTTTGAAGTTAATATCTTCAGCTCTTTAACAGTAGGGTTGTATTTTAGAAGAAAATTTTGTGTATTGATATGATATCCTTTATTTCTTACTTTAGCATACTCTTGCACATAAGATACAACTGTCCAATCAAAAGGTCTATTATTATCATTTATTTTTAATATAACACGGGATATAGAGCTATACTCTATCGCATTTAAGTTTTTCCAAAAGAAATGAGAATCCATCCACCTAGGAACAGTAAGTACCAATGATATAAATATTATATAACTCATCAAAAGAATAATATATTTTGCATATTTTTTAAATATATAAAAAACTGGTTTAT
>JALUMZ010000126.1 GCA_027055635.1 Campylobacteraceae bacterium | reverse complement strand
ATCCTATATACTAGAATATCGACATAATAGCAGAATAAAATAAAAATAAAAATAAAAGTTCATGAGTAAATTTTGGGTATAATTCACAATCTTGTAAGTTTAACAAGGACTATAAACATATGGAAACAAACCTAACAAACGGCGATATAAAAAAGCATCTTAGATCCATCGCCATACCATCTAGCATAGGATATTTTTTCCATACTATGTTCAATGTAACCGACACCTATTTTGCCGGAAATATCTCTACTACTGCACTGGCTTCTCTTTCACTGACTTTTTCTATATTTTTTGTGATAATAGCAGTAGCCGGCGGTATGAGTCAGGGAGTCACGGCTCTTGTCGGTAATGCTCTTGGAAATAGAGACATAAAATATGCAAAACAGATTATTTATCACACGATTATTTTAGCAATTCTTTTAGCGGTCTGTCTGACGATCATAGGTCTCATAGTATCTCCATATCTTATGCAAATTCTTGGTGCAAATGGAGTCTATTTGCAAGAAGCGCTCTCGTATATAGATGTGATTTTACTCGGGGCTGTCTTTTTTGTAGGTGCTTTTTTCTCAAATGCTATATTAAACTCGATAGGAAACACCAAGGTGTTTAGAAACTTTTTGATTATCGGATTTTTTTGTAATGTACTGCTTGATTATTGGTTTGTCAAAGGTGGATTTGGTATTCCTCCACTTGGCGTCAAAGGAATAGCATTAGCAACTATCATCATTGAATTTTTTGGGATGATATATCTCTTTTTCAATCTTAAAAAAAGTTACCTTTTAAAGGATATGCCACCATTTGTATTTGATATTCAAATTATAAAATCTTTCATGAAACAGGGTTTTCCGCCAACTGTTAATATGTCCTTGATGGCACTTGGGATGTTTATCATCACATACTACATATCACCTTTTGGCAAGCATGTTGTAGCGGCTTACGGTATAGCGGTTAGAGTTGAGCAAATCATCTTGTTGCCGAGTCTTGGTATAAATGTAGCAGTTCTTGCACTTGTATCACAAAACAATGGCGCAAAACTATATAGCAGAGTAAAAGATACTGTTATATATGCACAAAAAATTGGACTGATTCTTTGGTTTATCGGTATGGCATTAGTCTATATCGGTGGTGAATTTGTCTTTAAGATATTTACAAGTGACCCCTTGGTCATAAAAGCAGGACTAGGATATCTCTATGCTGCCGCAACCGCTCTATATGCGTATATGTTGGTTTTTATAAACATATCTCTACTACAAGGCATAAAACAGCCGGCACTTCTCATATATCTGAGTCTGTTTAGGCAACTTATCATTCCTATCTTCTTGTTTAGTCTTTTCGCTTTTTTCAAAATGCCTCTAAATTTCTACTGGTGGGGAATAGCAGGAATCATCTGGGTATCAGCTCTATTTATATTGTGGTATGCAAAAAGCAGATTTGCCGATATAACCTTGCAATAGACTTTAGAGTATCTTTACTATGTTTTTGTCAACCTATCTATCTTTTCATATCGTTTTAGTCTCTTCACTGGTTTAAAGAATTAGATCTTAGTTTTTAGTGGATTGGAGTGGAAATTAACACCTACACAACTATTTTAATCAGTATTTTTACTCCTTTTTGGTATCATAACTGATTTTACGCACTAAACACATATCTGAGCAAAAAGAGAAAGTGTCATATGCGAGACAGATTTTTGAAAGCCTAGCCAAAGCTAAGGTGAGAAAATCTAACGAAGCTAGATGATACTTTATCTTTTTGCCCAAAGGGTGGTATAATTTGCTCACAATTGCGTCGTTAGTAAGATTTGAAGCTACTAGTAGCTCCTGCATCTTACTGCCTAGCACTTGTAAGCAACTTATACCACTCAGATATGTGTTTAGTGCGTAAAGTCAGTTATATAACTGACTTTATTACTCTATCAAAGGAAAATGAATGACACCACATATCGAAGCTAAAAAAGGTGAAATCGCAAAAACTGTTTTGATGCCTGGAGACCCACTTCGAGCAAGATATATCGCAAATAAGTATTTGACAAATGTAAAAGAAGTTAGTAGTGTTCGCAATATGCTTATGTTTAGTGGTGAGTATAATGGAAAAAAAGTTTCAGTTTGCGGCTCTGGCATGGGTATTCCATCTATTGGAATTTACTCATATGAACTATATAAATTTTATGATGTAGATACTATTATTCGAGTAGGTTCAAGTGGAGCTTATATAAAAGAATTAAACATCTATGATGTAATATTAGCTAGTGAGGCATATAGTGACGGTACTAATTACTCTCAACTAGTAACCGGTGATGACACACATGTTACTTTTTCATCCAAGGAAACTAATGAAGCCTTACAAAAAAGTGCCAATAAACTAAACATCCCTTTAAAGGTTGTAAGAGTTCATTCGACTGATGTCTTTTATTCTAGTAGAGATTTAGATGAAACTATCAAAATAACTGGTGCAGATTGTGTTGAAATGGAAGCGACAGCACTATTTTGCAATGCAAAGGCATTAGGAAAGAAGGCAGCATGCATGCTTAGTATATCTGACCACCTCATCTCTGGAGAATCAACCTCATCAAAGCAGAGAGAAACTACTTTTGATAATATGATTAAAATAGCATTAGAAGCTATATAAATGATTTGCCAAGCTTTGTGTTTGGCAAATCTAAAAACTTGGCAATACTTGCACCCATATCGGCAAAAGTATCTCGCACCCCTATACTTCCAATCTTACTGTTTTTAAACAAACCAAAAATAGGAACATTTTCTCTTGTATGATCAGTTCCTTTAAAGGTAGGGTCGCATCCATGGTCGGCTGTTATTATGAGCAGGTCATCATTACTCATACTCTCTAAGAGTTCAGGAAGTCTGCTATCAAAATATTCTAGCCCTTTTGCATATCCTTCTACA
This sequence comes from Campylobacteraceae bacterium, assembly GCA_027055635.1. GTDB lineage: Bacteria > Campylobacterota > Campylobacteria > Campylobacterales > Sulfurospirillaceae > JAADIZ01. The sequence continues at coordinate 16 of JALUMZ010000126.1, read as the reverse complement.
TCTCTTCTGTGTCCAT
>JALUMZ010000125.1 GCA_027055635.1 Campylobacteraceae bacterium | reverse complement strand
ACTACGCTTAGAAAACTGATGAACCTAGAAAAAGATGGTGCATATGTTGAAGTGATGAAAGAAGCTCTAACGGAGCTTATGCAACCAATACACCTACATAACTACTACCACCCAATAGATGAAATTGAGTATAGCTGGTATGCTACTACATTTTTAACCGATGCAGGGTTTCACAAGCGTGATAATGGAGAATGGGTTGCTCAGATAAGAGTATCGCCACTAATGAAGCACGTTATGCAGTTAGCCAATAATCAAGGTCAAGGCTTCACAGAACTGGAGCTTATCCCTTATCTCAATAAATTTCGCACAAAATACGCAATGAAGCTCTATGAATACCTAAAAAGTTTTGGTGCATATAGCTATCTTAATATCACACAAAAACATATGATGAAGTTATTAAAATTAGATGATAACTCCAAATACAGATATATGAGTGATTTAACTATTTTAGTTGAACGTCAACTAAAAGAAATAGCCAAAAAGTCAGACCTAAAAGAGGTCAAACTTTTAAAATCAAAAACACTTGCAAAAGAGAAAATATTTAAAATACAAATCAATCCAAAATCAAAAAAAGAAGCAGATAAAACAGAAGCAAAAACAGCTTTAGACAATCTCATAAAAAGGTTTTAAAAATGATTAAATTCTATCAGACAATCAGAAATAGTGGCATTAGCAGAACTGGAGCAATATTCTTTATAATCATCTCTCCAGTAACCTACATTTTAAGCAAAATCTCCGACTGGAGAAAATAACGAGGAGTGCCTTTGCACGACCGAGGTTTTTCTCCATAAGGGGTTATTAGTAGTACCCCCTTCTTTCTTCGTCACTTTTAAAAATAGGACAGCGTATGTGATGCGATGTTTAACGGGAATGTACTCTTAAAAAGGGATATGTAATTTACATCTTTTTGGAGTAATTCACAGGGAGAGGTTAAGTTGAACTATCATATAATCTTTTAAGAGATTATATCGCCGTAGGACATTTTCCAACAAAACTTTCAGTTTAGTTTGAAAATGCGGCGTCCTTGCAGGAGGCTTTCATCAATACGATTGTTAAAATTAAGAGCTGCACCAGGGCAAGTGCAGCAGGAAAAAATGAGTACAACCTGGAACGCCAAAAAAATAGAGACAAAGATATTTTAGTGCTTGAAAAAAATGAGATGCCAAAAGAGAAAATCTCACTTTCCAAAGAACAAAAAAAAGAGATAAAATCTCTCCAGTCTAAATTATCCACCTACAAAAAAAGATTAGCCAAAGCCATCGAGGACGGCAAAGAAAAATCTATCAAAACCAACTCCAAAAATATAGACAAAATCACTAAGCAACTTTCCAAGATTGAGAAATCAGATAAGAGAGAAAAGAACTACACAGAATTTACAATCGCTCTTACAAATTCCCAAAAGGGAGATTATGCAGAGAACTGGAGCGAAAAAGCTTTAGAGTTTATCAAACAAGAGTTTCCAGACCTCAAGGTCATATCTGCTGCCGAACACAGAGACCAACACTCTCCACATATTCATATCTTGACACACTCTCCAGATAAGCCAGTTACCCAAGTATTAGCCCAGTACGCAGGACAGAAAGACACCAAAAGAGAGAGCATGAAAGAAGCTTATGGCTACATTGCCCGTAAGTTTCACTCATACGCCAATGAGAAAATAGCCCATAAAGAGCTAAATAAGCTCCATAAAGGGCGAAAGTATGTTTCACTAGGGCAATACCTCCAAAAAGGCAATTTTGAGGCTAAAAGACGCTTAGAGGAGCAAAAAAACAGCTTACCTGCCCTAAAAGCAGAACAAACAAGTCTTGATAAACGCCTAGTAGATGCAAATATCCATCTTAAACCGCAAGAGATAGGCGATTACAGCTTAGAAGTCCATACAAGCAAAGGTTTCTTTGGTAAAAAGCACTTTATAACGCAGTCAGACATAGACCGCAAGAGAACTAGCTTATTGGAGTATGCAGACAAAGCAGGAGAGATACTCAAAGAGGATACAAGCTCTATCAAACAAAATTTTGAGGAGAGATTTGAGAAACTGGAGAAATCTGGAGATAAAGGCAAGGATAGACAGCAGAAACATTTTGATAAAGAGCCAGTATTAAAAATTAATCTAGAAGCTTTTAAGACTTGGAGAAAAGATTTTAATCAGTATCTCAAAGACCTTGATACGAATGTTAAAAAAATGATTGAGAAATTAAAAGATAAAAAAATTGAGACGCTTGATAAAATCTATAAGCACCCAGACTCAATTAAGCAGAGAAAAGAGCAAGAAGTAAAACACCAAGAAAGTATGCAGAAATTTAAACAGAAAAAACAGACTTCAAAAGTTTATCGTGGTAGATAAAAATCTTCTTTTTTTTGGTGTCAAATCCCTTATACTCTTTTAATAACCTTTTAACCTCTTTTAACGGAGTGCCGTTTCATTCGGTGTAGTGGGGCTTTGAGAGGTATGGACTCCTCAAATTACGGACTAATACTCCTCAAATTACGGACTAATACTCCTCAAATTACGGACTAATACTCCTCAAATTACGGACTAATACTCCTCAAATTATGGAAAGTAAGGAATTATATATTATAATGCTGTTATGAAAAAGATAAAAGTACACAAAAGAAATGAAGTTATACGAGGTAGCGATGACTATTCGCTTAATGCTAAAAAGGCTATGAATGCAATTTACTACGGTATGCAGAAGCATAGAGAGCTTGGTACGTTTAAACACGACCAAATAACAATACAGTTTACTACGCTTAGAAAACTGATGAACCTAGAAAAAGACGGTGCATATGTTGAAGTAATGAAAGAAGCTCTAACGGAGCTTATGCAACCAATACACCTACATAACTACTACCACCCAATAGATGAAATTGAGTATAGCTGGTATGCTACTACATTTTTAACCGATGCAGGGTTTCACAAGCGTG
>JALUMZ010000124.1 GCA_027055635.1 Campylobacteraceae bacterium | reverse complement strand
TTTATAAATTACAGGACATAGAGAAAATTTTGATATATTTTCCTATATTTTTTATTTTATTGCTTTCAATTATATCTCTAGCTATCTCATTTTTTATTTTAGATTTTAATAAAAAATCAAAACTTGATTTGATATCTCAAAAATCAAAACTCCAAGAGAATTATGAAAATAGTAAAAAATTGCAAAGTTTCATAAATAAAAATACAAACAGTGTCAATTTACACTTTAAAGATGTTGAGAAATCCATGATACTACATGTACATGAGATAAAAGGAGTAATACAGGGTTTAAGCCTAAACAGTAAAAACATTGATATAAAATCTTTGAGATCTATTTTAAAGAGGATAGAGTTTGAAGAGGGTATAAATTTTGTAATTTTTAAAAAAGATGAACTAAAAGTTTTATATGGGTTGGATACAATAAAAGATATACAAAAATTAATATTCAATAATTATAACAACCCAAAGTCACTCTATTTGACACTGTTATATATCTCTTCACAAGGTGGCAAGAGTAGTTTTTATTGGAAAAATGAACTAAAACAGACGATTCAGGTAAATTATTTTGAATACAATAAAAAGCAAAATTGGTTTATAGGAGCTTTTTCAATATCTGATAATTTAAAGAAGTTTACAGCAAAAAATTTTTTTACTTCTATTGGTAATATTTCTAGCCAAAAGAAGAGAAAATTTTTTTACTTTTATGATTATAGTGATAGATATCTGTATAACTATTTTAATAAAAAGGAGTGGCATAGTCTAAAGGATGTATTGCCATCAATGACACCAAGAGAGCAATTGATGGTGAAATCACTTGCATATAAATTGGACAATAAAAATAGTACAGATATAAATTTTTACAATTTTCAAAAATATAGTTTTGGTATAGGCATAAAAACAGATAAAAATTTGACAATGGACAAGTATTTTATGCAAAAGAAAAAGATAGAGTTGGAATTTAAAAGAAAAAAGAGAACTATAACTATAGCTATTTTGATTTTTACTTTTATTTTGGTTTTTGCATCTATTCTATTTGCAAATTTTATTAAAAAGATATTTTCAATTTACAATAAAAGATTTGAAACAAAAAATATGCTTCTTGAGAAATGGAAAGAGAGATATGAGCTGGCTATAATAGCTACAAATGATGGGCTTTGGGATATAAATTTTAAGAGTGGAAAGATATTTTTTTCAAATACTTGGCTAGATATGTTTGGTTATTCTAGAAGTGATATCAACTCTTATGATGAGTGGCTAAAATTGATTCACAAGGATGATAGAGCAAATGTGATACATAAGATGGAAGAACACAGAAATAACAAAGTAGATCACTTTATAGCAGAATATAGAGTAAAAACAAAGCTAAACAGATATAAATGGATACTTTCAAGAGGAAAGATATTTTTTGATAAAAATAGTAATCCTGATAGATTGCTTATGATGGCAATGGATATTGCAAAGAGAAAAAGAATAGAAAGGTCTCTTGAAGATACTTGGAGATTGGTAGAGGAGGGAGACATCGTTCTTTTTAGATGGTTAAATGATATAAATTTGACAGTTACCTTTGTATCTCAAAGTATTTCAAAATTTGGATATATTCCTGATGATTTGCTACAAAGAAGTATGATGTATAGAGATATTATATATGAAGATGACCAAAAGAGTGTCTTGGAGTCTCTAAAACAACATATACAAAATGGTTTGGAGAGTTTTTCTAGTACCTATAGGATTAAAGATGGAAATGATAACTCTCTTAGGTGGGTTTTTTCACATGCTCTTTTCATAAAAGATGATTTTGGAAATGTCACGGATTTGTATGGGTATATATATGAGATTACAGCGATTAAGCAAAGTGAGAGAGAACTTGAAAAGAGAGTCAAGGAAGAGGTTGATAAAAATATAGCAAAAGATAGACTTTTGGTTCAGCAAAATAAACTTGCTGCTATGGGGGAAATGATAGGTGCTATAGCCCATCAATGGAGACAGCCACTAAATAACATCTCATTGATATTGCATTTTGTAAGAGATAATTTCGATAATAAAAAACTAAATAAAGAGATGATAAGTGACTATTTAGACAAGGGTAAAAAGCAGATTGAGTATATGTCTCATACTATTGATGATTTTAGAAATTTTTATAAACCTGTAAAAGAGAAATCAAAGTTTGATATAAAAAAGACTTTGTACTCTATAATTGAAATTACAAGTACAAAATTGGAAAAAAAGGATTTAAATATAGAGATAGATGTAGAGGATTTTGTGCTTGAGAGTTTTGAAAATGAGTTTAAGCAAGCAATTTTAAATATAGTTTCAAATGCAAAAGACGCTATTTTCCAAAAGAAAGAGAAAAATAAGGGTTTTAAAGGTATCATTTGTATAGCCGGCAAGATAGAGACAGATACCTATAAGATAAGCATATCAAATAATGGTGAAAAAATAAAAACAGAGGTTATGGACAGAATGTTTGAACCCTATTTTACTACAAAATTTGAGAGACAAGGAACAGGAATAGGTCTGTATATGACTAAAATGATCATAGAAAATAGTATGTTAGGAAGTATAGAGGCTCAAAATACAAAGGATGGTGTAGAGTTTAAAATCACACTACCATTGCAAGGATAAAATTATGGATGCAACTAGGGTTTTGCTTGTTGAGGATGAGGCAGATGCAAGAGAAATTTTAGGTTTTTATTTAAATACTATTTTTGAAGATGTTGTTATTGCCATGGATGGGCAAGAAGCTTTAGATATCTTTAGTAAAGAGTTGGAAAATGGAAAAAAATTTGATTTAATACTAACAGATATTAAAATGCCAAGAATGGATGGTATGGAGATGATAGAAAAAATGCTCTCTTTGGTAAAAAATCAAAAATTTATAATAGTTTCTGCCTATAAAGATGAAGATAAACTACTGAAGTCTATAAATTTTAGAGTCTTAGGA
>JALUMZ010000123.1 GCA_027055635.1 Campylobacteraceae bacterium | reverse complement strand
TTGCCATAATATACATACTCAAAGATAAAAATTTTGACAATACTATCATACTAAAATCGTATCTAAATGAAGATGAGATCATAGAATCCATAACTGATCTATATAAATCAGCAAATTGGAGCGAAAGAGAAGTTTGGGACCAGTATGGTTTAAAATTTAAAAACCACCCAAATTTAAAGAGAATTCTAAACCATAAAGAGTTTATAGGACACCCCTTAAGAAAAGATTATCCTATAAGAAAAAATCAACTCTGCACTAAAACAGATGATTTGATGGATGAGATGACTCCAAAACTAAAGGTTAAAGGCTATGATACACACGAAGATTTGATGTTTTTAAACCTTGGACCTGCCCACCCTGCAAGTCATGGAACAATCAGAACTTTTGTAGCGCTTGAGGGTGAAAATATCATCAGTGCGGTAAGCGAGATAGGCTACCTTCACAGAGGCTTTGAAAAATCCTGTGAAAACCATACTTACAATCAAATCATCCCTTATACAGATAGACTAAACTACTGTTCTGCCATACTTAACAATATAGCTTTTGCCCATACAGTAGAGGGTATGCTTGGAGTTGAACTTCCAAAAAGAGGTCAATTCATAAGAGTCATAATCGGGGAGTTATCAAGAGTGATTGATCACCTTGTCTGTCTGGCTGCAAACCTCGTTGACATGGGTGCATTGACAAATTATTGGTATCTGTACAATCCTAGAGAGAGCGCATACCATCTTCTCTCAAAACTGACTGGAGCTAGACTCACAAACTCATATATGAGAATCGGGGGAATGACTCATGATCTATATGAGGGTTTTGAAGAGGATCTTAGAGTATGCCTAAAAGAGGTAGAAAAAGGGATGGATGACTCCTTAAATCTAATAGCACACAATAGAATCTTTCAAGACAGAGCACAAAATATCGGAGTAGTATCAGCTCAAGAAGCGATAAACAGAGGATGGAGTGGACCAAACCTAAGAGCAAGCGGCGTTAACTATGATCTAAGAAAACAGAAGCCATACTATTTTTATGATACATTTGATTTTGATGTTGCACTTGGAAGTGTCGGTGATGTATATGATAGGATGATGGTAAGATTTGAAGAGATAAGACAAAGTATAAGAATTATAAACCAAGCCATGGATAGGCTGCCGGATGGAGAGATAAGCGTAGCAAATCACGCCATAACATTCCCAAAAAAAGAGAAAGTCTATACAACTATAGAGGGAACTATGAACCAATTTAAATTGGTGATGGATGGTGTACAAGTTCCTTCACAAGAGTATTATGACTCTATCGAAGCAGCAAATGGAGAGTTAGGATTTTATATCATCAGCGATGGTAGCGGCACACCATACAAAGTGAAAGTAAGACCTCCTTGCTTCTACGCCATGAGCTCGCTTGCTGATATGGTTGAGGGTGAAATGGTAGCAGATGCCGTATTGGATTTGGGTAGTTTAAATATAATAGCGGGGGAATTAGATAGATGAGTTGGCAATTTAGCGAAAAAAATGAGAAAAAATTTCAAGAATTACTAAAAAGATACCCTAAGAAAGACTCTCTTACACTTCCATGTTTGTGGATGATACAGTATCAAGATGGTTGGATTTGCGAAGATGCTATGAAATATTTGGCAAAAAAACTAGATATGTCACCTATGGATATCTACTCTATCGCCTCTTTTTACTCCATGTTCCATCTTAAGCCCGTTGGAAAGTACAATATCCAAGTATGTAAAACACTCTCATGCCAACTAAGAGGAAGCCAAAGCATCAAAAAACATATAGAAAATAGACTTGGTATAAAAGCCGGAGAAACCACAGAAGATATGAAGTTTACCATAACAGAAGTGGAGTGCCTAGGCTCTTGCGGCACTGCACCTTGCGTGTGCATAAATGATGATTATATTCAAAACAGCACTCCTGAAATGATAGATGAAATAATAGGTAAGCTAAAATGATAAAAAAAATTGAGAGTAAAAATTTTGATATAAAAGACTCACATATACTAGAGGTTGCTAGAAAAAACGGCAGATACTCATCTTTGAAAAAACTCTTTTCCATGAGTAGCGAAGATGTTCTAGAAGCAGTTGATAAAAGTGGCTTAAGAGGAAAAGGCGGAGGAGGTGCACAAACAGGCGGGAAATGGAAACTAATACCAAATCCAAGCCAAAAACCGACCTATCTTATAGTCAATGCAGATGAGAGCGAACCGGGAACTTTCAAAGACAGGCAGATACTAGAGTTTGACCCACATCTTTTGATCGAGGGAATTATCTGTTCAAGCTATGCCATAAAATCACATCATGCCTATATCTATATAAGAGGTGAGTATGTTTTTTGGGCAAAGAGACTTCAGGCTGCGATAGATGAAGCATATAACGCAAAAATCTTAGGTGAGAATGTTTTAGGATACGATTATAAGCTCGATATAACACTCCACAGAGGTGCGGGTGCCTATATATGTGGCGAAAAAAGTGCTCTAGTAGAGTCGTTGGAAGGCAAAAGAGGACATCCGAGACTAAAACCTCAACAAAAAGAGCCGGAGTGGTTTTTTGGCTGTCCGTCTGTTGTAAACAATGTTGAGACAATAGCAAGCGTACCTTTTATAGTAGAAGATGGTTTTGAAGCATACAGGGCTTTTGGTACTCAAAAAAGCCCCGGCACTATGCTCTTTGGTATGAGTGGTCATGTGCAAAAACCAGGAATTTATGAGATGCAGTTTGGCGAGAGTATGAGTGAATTTATAAACAGAATTGGCGGGGGTGTCAAAGATGGGAAAAAACTAAAAGCCATCATACCCGGAGGCTCTTCAACTCATGTATTGAGGGCTGATGAGATAGAAGATATAACTCTTGATTATGAATCCCTAAGGGCACACGGCTCAAGTCTTGGAACAGGAGGCATGATACTGATGGATGAGAGTGTATTTATGCCTGATGTCGTTAAAAATCTATTTGAATTTTACCATCATGAGAGCTGTGGACAGTGCACTCCTTGTCGAGAAGGGGTTGGCTGGAGTGATAAACTGATGGGCAAAATTTTAGATGGACATGGAACCAAAAAAGATCTCCAAACTCTTATAGATCTTAGTTTTATCCTAAATGGAAAGACTATTTGTGTTTTTGCACCATCAGTTGCCTATATCATAGATAGCTATATAGGTAAATTCAAAGATGAGTTTTACTCATTGGTTAAATAGCAAAATCATTGAAAGGCATTTTGTATCTTTTTTATATCCTCTATGGCGCTATCTAAAGCCTCTAGGTTGAGCATATTTGGTCCATCACACAAAGCAGCATCTGGATTGGAGTGAGTCTCAAAGAAAAATCCATCTACTCCTATGGCTGCGGCTGCTCTTGATAGTGGAGCTACAAACTCTCGTTTTCCTCCGCTACTACCTCCTGCGATTCCTGGCATCTGAACTGAATGAGTAGCATCAAAAATTACAGGTGCAAACTCACTCATAATCAAAAAACTCCTCATATCTACCACTAGATTGCCATAACCAAAAGTACTACCTCTTTCAGTTAGCCATACTCCATTTTTAAAAGCAACATCTCTGCCTTCCTCCTGTACGCCTCTTGTCTCTAGCACCTTTTTTACTGAGTATTTCATATCGCTTGGATTTAGAAATTGACCTTTTTTAATATTTACTACCGCATCAGTTTTTGCACTAGCTACCAATAAATCAGTCTGGCGACATAAAAAAGCTGGTATCTGCAATACATCTGCCACTTCTGCAACTATTTTTGGCTGATAACTCTCATGAACATCGGTCAAAATCTTAAATCCAAACTCTCTCTTCACCTCATCAAGCAACTTCAAACCCTCTTCAATTCCCGGTCCTCTAAAGCTACTCAGGCTTGTTCTATTTGCCTTATCAAAGCTGGATTTAAAATAGAAATCTATACTATCGTCTTCACTGTATTTTACCAACTTTTCTGCCACATTTAGAAGCAAATCTCTACTCTCTATCGAACATGGTCCTGCTATCAAAATCATCTTATCACCTTTTTCATTTAACTGCCATCTTGATAAGGAAGTAAATTCCTCATCAATTCACACGCTACTAAAGCACAACCTGCGGTCGTAAACTTTGTTTTAACTGCCATCTTGATAAGGAAGTAAATTCCTCATCAATTCACACGCTACTAAAGCACAACCTGCGGTCGTAAACTTTGTTTTAACTGCCATCTTGATAAGGAAGTAAATTCCTCATCAATTCACACGCTACTAAAGCTTAGGCTTATGCCTAGAAGTGTTGAAACTACTTTATCGCTACCAAGACTCCGCCTAATACTACTAGGATTATACCAAAAAACCCTATCATATCAGGTAAAGAGTCGCCTAGCCAAACTCCTACAAATATAGAAAATAGTATCACAGCATAGCTACTTGCTCCTACTATACCGGCTTTCGTCTCTCCATAAGCTTTAGTCATATATATTTGAGCAAGTGCTGCAAATCCACCTAATCCTACGATATATAACCATGATATACCACTTGGCAATACAAAAGATGCGGCTATAAAATCTAGACTCGGCAATCTATAGTAGTTCGCTATCCACATAAAAAGCGCAGGAAACAGTGAGCCCATAATCATAAATGAGATAACTATAATTCTAGCATCATAATATTTCCTAAGCTCTCTAACACTTGTATATGCCAAAGCAGCGGCAATTCCACTAAAAACCCCTATGATATCCGTTTTTGAGAAGGTCAAACCATTTGGCTTCATAATCAAAACTATTCCTAAAAAACCGATAAAAACTGCTGTCCACCCTTTTTTACTCATCTTTTCGCCCAAAAACAGATAAGCAAATATGGCCGTCCATATAGGTGAAGTCCTTGAAAAAGTCATAGCATCCGCTAGAGTGATATGAGCTATATTATAAAAAAATGCCAACACTCCTAAAAGTCCCATAAGCCCTCTGAAAAACAGAAGCCAAGGCTTGCCTCCACTCTGTTTTATGGGATACTTATATATAGTAGAAACTACAAAAATCAGACTGATAAGATTTCTAAAAAATACAACCTCAACAGATGGCATCTGATGTGAGAGAGTCTTCGCAAAAGCTCCAACTATAGCAAAAAAAAGAGATGCTAAAAGCATATATAGCACACCTTTATCTATGTTGTTAATAATTTTTTTCAATTCTCTCCCCTCTTATATCGCCAAAAAATATGACATCTTTTAAGACAGCTTTTTGACAGAAGCCACTACCATCTAGTGCAAGATAGAGCTCACCTTTTTTACTTCCAAATATCCTATCTTTTAACACCACTTTTAAAAATTTTAGATTTTTAGATTTTATATCTATTAATTTTGAAAACTCCTTTTTATCCAGAGGAAAAAGTTCAATTTTACCTGTGTTCTTTTCAGCACCTACGGCATAAAGAGTATGCTCTTTTTTTAGCTCCAAAGATGGAAACAGTTTTTTGAAATTAAAAAATAGACTCAAGATGTCATTATTTGTATAAAATTTTAACTTTTTTACAGCTTGACTTTTTTGTTTGCCTTTTATCTTTATTTTCGTAGCTATAACCGTTTTGCTTTTATGATTAAAGTTATAAGTTAGTATATACCTCTTTAAAACTCTTCTATCTTCACCCGCACTCACACTTTTTTTAACCACTTTTTTATATATATCAGGTACTAAAAATCCATCTACTAAGAGACCTTTGCTCTCATAGTATTCAACTCTATTACCACTTATAAATGCTGCAAAACCTGTTGATTTTGCCTCGATTGTGACTTTGTATTGTCCATCCTCTACATGTAGAGTTGTTTTTGCTGTGCCTATTTGTCCAAAGATTCCAAAACTCACTTTGTATGTTGCCGTTATATCCTTTGCAAAAACGGAGAGAACAAACAGCATAATAGAGACTAAATAACGCATATTAACTCCTCAAATATGGTGAAACTATAGACACTACAGATGTAATGAACAGTAAAAAAAGTATGATTTTTCTAAGTCTCTCTCTATCTAAATATGCCCCTATTTTTACGCCCCAAAGCGTGCCTATAATCACAAGTGGTGAAAAGGCTAGACCCAATAAAAAGAAATTTAGCAATTTATCACCAAAATTATAGTACAACAATATAACCTGCAAAGGTGATGCAAGAAAGAAGATAGCAGAGAGAAAAGCTCTTGTTGTGATTGCACTCCATTTTTGAGCCATCACCCAAATGATAGCAGGCGGTCCACCCATAGATATAAGTCCTAGAGTTAAACCACTACTGAAAAAAGCTATAAAAGTCCAAAGTGAACTTACTCTCTCTTTTGGTTCTATCTTAAGATAGAGTTGGGATAAAACTACTAAAAGTATAGCAACTCCAACTACCTGCTTGACAGCGCTTTTATCAAATGCTGTCACATAGATCAGTAAAAAAATTCCTATAGGAATACCGACATATCTATAGATAGTAGCAAGCATAACTTCTCTCCACAATACATGTTCTCTTAGTTTATAGGTAGATGTGAATGATTGAAAAAAGATAGGAATAGTAGTCAAAGATATAGCTTCGCTTAACCCTAGTCCACTCCATATCAAAAGAGGAATAGCAAAGATATTAAAAGCAAAACCTACTATGCCTTGTATAGTGCTACATGCAAATAAAATAATCCCTATAGTAACAACAAGCCAAATACTCAATCTTTTCCCCTTTTTTATGAAATTATATCCGATAATATGTTAAAATCTCTTAGTCGAGCAAAAATGGAGATATAAAATGAATATAGATGAGATATTAAATTATAAGCTTTCTGGCGTCACTATTCAAGATATTGCCATTGCCATAACGATATTTGTAATTGCATTGGTTGTAAGTAATCTTGCTAGCAAAATACTTCTAAAGGTATTAAGAAAGCTTACATCCAAAACGAAATCAGAATTTGACGATCAGCTTCTTGTAACTGCTGAGCTACCTCTGAAATTTTCTATTATTTTGATTGGATTTTACTTTTCCAAAGAGTGGCTTGGTCTATCAAAACTAGATATATTTTTAAACAAGCTTATAGAGTCTTTTGCTACTTTTTTAATATTTTGGCTTGTATATAGGCTTATAGATAAATTTGCTTATATATTTGATAAGTTTTACTCAAAATTTGGCAAAAAGTTGAGTGCAGATATAGAAAACTTTACTATCAAGACTCTTAGAATCATAACCATTATCATCGGAATTATGAGTATATTGCAAGGCTGGGGTATAAATGTAAGTGCTTTTCTCGCCTCTTTGGGTTTGGTTGGTATGGCATTTGCACTCGCTGCCAAAGATACGGCAGCAAATCTTTTTGGTTCACTTGTTATCTTCACAGACCGCCCGTTTAAGCTAGGAGATTGGATTCAGACTCCAGATGTAGAGGGAACAGTTGAGGGCATAGGTATCCGCTCCACAAGAATCAGAGCATTTACACAAGCACTCATAAGTGTACCAAATGCCACGATAGCAAATTCCCCTATCACAAACTGGTCACAGATGGGAAAAAGAAGGATAAAAACAAGACTTGGCTTGACTTATGGCACCACAAAAAAACAGATGCAAAATATACTTAAAGACTTAAAAACGATGCTAAAAAATCATCCGGACATTCATAAAGATACTATTATGATTCGCTTTGATGAGTTTGGAGATAGTGCTCTTGGGATATTTTGCTACTTTTTTACCGCCACAACAAATTGGGGTAAATTTTTAGAAGTAAAAGAAGATGTAAATTTTAAAATCATGGAGATCATAGAGAAAAACGGCGCAAGCTTTGCATTTCCAAGCCAATCAATATATGTAGAGAGTTTGCCCAAGCATGAGACCACTATGGGGTGATATCCCTTTTGTCAGTTTTTTGCTCTATAATCTCTAGTGTTTTAAGGTTTAGGGCTGTTAGTTTATTACCATAACAGCATCCCGTATCTATGCAGATATAATTCTTTCCTCTTAAGACTTCACTAAAATTACAATGCCCAAAGATGTTGATAATTTTATAGTTTTTGAAATCTTCCCAATCTTTGATGTATGTTGTATCATCTATCCTGTTTATAAAAAGTGCGTGGGATTTTTTATCATCTCTTCTCTTGTAGTATGGTAGTCCAAAACCATGACTTATAAAATATCTATCAATTTCAAGATATAGAGGCAAATTACTAATCCAATCTAGATGTTTCTCCATGTAAGTGTCGTCTAAAAGATAGTTTTTTATACTCTCTTTTCCACCCCAACTTTTGTTAGTCGCCCATCTATTGGATAGGTCTTTATTTATGATAGCTTTTTTTAAGTATTTTTGTAAGAAATATTCATGGTTTCCTTTTACACAAAGATGGTTGTTTTTTATAACAAACTCTATCACCTCTTTTGAAAAATTACCTTTATCACACAAATCACCCACAAACACAAGTTTTGCATTTTTTGGAAGTTTTTTTATAAGCTTCAAAAGAGTGTGATAACAGCCATGAACATCACCTATAATAAACAGATTTTTTAAGGACTTATGCATCTGTCAGGGTCTGAAACTTCTCATCAATTTTATTGTTGCTATATCTTTTTCATCACCTCTTTTTTGCAAATGCTCTATGATCATATTCCATCGCTCTTGGGTTAAATGTTGTCCGAATTTAAATTTTGCACCTATGTTTTCCATCTTTAATTTATATATAGTAGTTGCATCTATTATATTTTTATAAACCTTATCTTCAAGAGCTTTATATCCACCCTCTTTTTGAAGCTTAGTCATCAAAGCTTTTAAGGCTTGGGTTTTTTCATCAAAATTTTTAATAAACTCTATTTTTCCATCAATGATAATTGACTTAAAAAAGTGTGTTGCGGGGCAGGCTAGATTTTCGTTTGAGCTAAAATATGAGGAGATTATAGAGTACGATTCTACTACACTAAAAGATGCTAAAGAGTTCTCTCTTAGGATATTCATCTTTTTACCATTTTTTGAACCATGAAAATATAAGTTTTTATCAATCCGTACAAAATTAAGTGGCAAGCTGTATGGCACACCCTCTTTGCAAATAGCCAGTGTACCATAATCAGCTCTATCTAAAACTTCATATATAATCTCTTGGTCTTTAATCTCAAATATACTTTTCAAGCACTTTTTCCCAAGATGTAGTAAGTCTCTTTATTTGGCACTTTTTCTAGCTCAATTTTATATTTTTTGGACCAGTTCTGTATCAATTCATTTGTATTTTTGATCATCTCTTCACCTTTGGCTTCATTTTTTATCTTAAAATAGTCTTTGGAGCTTGAGAGTGCTACAAATGAAAGGCGGGTTTTGAGAGTATCGTGTAGAGCTATCAAATGTTTTTGTACATAATCAAACTCTTTTGTGTTGTCTATAGCTTTTTGAACCTGAGCCAATGAATTTTCACTGACACCATAACCTAATTGCCTCAAAATTGCAGATTTTATCATTTCCATCCTTTATTAGAGTTCTTGCAAAATTCTATCAAAAAAGTGTAAACAATTACCAATCCCATATACTGCAAAACCACCGCACAATAATTTAAAAGATGCAAAGGCTCAAAGTCTATATAGTCTCATAAGTGCCAAATTAGCAAGGTAATCACATGCCTTAAAACTCACCGCAGAACAAAACCGAAAAATTTTTACTATTCTTTTGTTATCCTTAATACTATCTGACCTTACGCACTAAACACATATCTGAGCAAAAAGAGAAAATGTCATATGCGAGGCAGATTTTTGAAAGCCTAGCTAAAGCTAAGGTAAAAAAATCTAACGAAGTGGGATGATACTTTATCTTTTTGCCCAAAGGGTGGTATAATTTGCTCACAATTGCGTCGTTAGTAAGATTTGAAGCTACTAGTAGCTCCTGCATCTTACTGCCTAGCACTTATAAGCAACTTATACCACTCAGATATGTGTTTAGTGCGTAAGATCAGATACTATTCTAAATACAGCACCATCTTCACTATTATATGCGGTCAGTTTACCGCCACAATGCTCTTCTATGATAGTTTTAGACATGTAAAGCCCCAGGCCTGTACCATCTTTTTTTGTTTTTGTTGAAAAGTACGGTTCAAATATTTTATCCATTATATCCTCTTTTATCCCTCCACCATTATCACTCACTTCAAGATATGAATAGCTATCATCATCATAAGTTTTTATATGAATATATGGCTTTTCTGTCTTGTTTTCCAACAATATATCTTCTGCATTTTTGATAAGATTTAAGATAACTTGTTGTAACTCATTTGGATATGTATTAACCCTTTTATGGCAATTAAAATCAGTAATCAACTCTATATTTTTATTTTTTATAGAAACAGATACTATATTTAGTGCATTATTAACTACATTTGAATACAATATCTCTGTCTTCTGCTTATCCTTTTTATGAAAACTTCTAAAATCATCTATCGTTTTACTTAGGTGCTGAGATAAATTTGCCAAATTTTTTAATTTTTGGTTGAAATAATCTTTATCATATTTATTTAACATTATTTTCATAGTTAAATCATTTGAGATTGCTGATATGGCAGTAAGAGGCTGTCTCCATTGATGTGCTATCATACTTATCATCTCCCCCATTTGGGCTAATTTTGTCTGTTGAAGCATAGCTTGATCTTTTTGACGGCTTTTTTTCACCTCTTCATCAACTTTTTGTTGAAGGGTTTTGGTTAATTGTTCTAGCTGGTGCTCTGCCTCTTTTCTTGCATCAATATCTCTCCAGACTACATGTAAAATATCTTTATTGTTTTGTGTTATTTTTGTTAGAACTATTTCTGCCCAAAAATTTTCTCCTGTTGCTCTTGTGTGCATCCACTCAAAAGCATGAGAGCCTGTATTTAGTGCTATTTGCATCATCTCATTTGCTTTTTTAAATGACTCCCTTCCATCTGGTTGATATTGTGGGCTTAATTTAGAAGGATGTATATTTAAAAGCTCATCTTTACTGCTATATTGAAGCATCTTTACTATGGATTCATTACAATTTATAAATTTCCCATTTTCTATCAATAGTATCCCATCTGTTGATTTTTGATATAAATTTTCGTAAATATCTTTTTGTTCTTGCACCTCTTGTGTTTTTTCTTGAATGATTT
>JALUMZ010000122.1 GCA_027055635.1 Campylobacteraceae bacterium | reverse complement strand
CAGCTTCAAACCCAAGGCAAACAGAGAGAGTTCCTGCAGGAGTAAGATTTGATTTTGACATCAGAGTAAAGATACTAGATGACGATAGTGAAAAAGAGCTTATAGATATGGTTAAAAAAGGATTGAGACTCATAGAAAACGACTATTTAGGCGGAAGCGGATCTCGTGGATATGGAAGAGTAAGATTTGATATAAGTGAGTAGGATATGAGACTATACAAAACTACGATAACTCCAAAATCGAACTTTTCCACACCTCTCAAAGGCGATACATTATTTGGTCAGCTTTGTTGGTCAATCAGGTTTATTTTTGGAAAAAAGAGGCTTAACGAGCTTCTAAGCGACTATGATAAAGATCCATTTTTGATCGTTTCAGATGCTTTTGCAAGCGGATATCTGCCAAAGCCCAAGATGACGGCTAATCTATTAGGAGAAGGTGTATCGGATAAAAAGTTTATTAGAAAAAAAGTATGGCTTGGTCAAAAAGAGCTTAGAGATGGAGAGTACCATAAAGCTAGAACAGACGAAGAGATAAATAATATAGAAAAAAAAGATACCATTGTTAGAAACTCTATAAACTATGAAACAGCCACAACAGATGGAGAAAAATTCTCCCCTTATGGCGTAAGTGAGGTGAGTTTCTCAAGGAAAGATATATATTTTTTATTGAGACTCGATTTTAAAGTAGAAGATTTAACAAAGTGTTTAGATTTTGTCTCAAAAAGTGGGTATGGAAGAGATAGTACGATAGGAAAAGGAAGGTTTGAGTTTAATTCGTTTGAAGAGGTAAGTAAAAGTGAGATTTCAAATACATACATGACTTTAAGTCCATTTGTTCCCTATGGTTTAAAATGCAAAAAGATATATTATGAACCATTTACAAGATTTGGTAAAAGTGGTGCGAACAGGGCAAATAAAAATCCATTTAAAAAACCGATAATTTTTGCAGATTGTGGTGCAGTTGTAGAGTTTGAAAAGAAAACAGATGTAAAATATATAGGGAGATCAGTAACAAATATCTCAACTTATAAAGATATAGTACATCAAGGATATAGTATTGTTTTACCTATGAAGGAGCTAGAATCATGAATACAAAAAATAACTATAAACTCAAGATAACAGCGCTTTCTCCTTTGCACATAGGAACAGGTGAGATCTATGAGCCAACAAATTTTGTCATAGATGATGGGTATCTGTATGAGTTTGACGAAGTGTTATTTTTGCAAAGTCTAAGTGCATTAGAAAAAAAATCATTTGAACAAAAGCTGAGTGACTATATGCAAATTATTAGTTTTTATAAATCTCAAAAAAACAGAGCAAAACAGATAGCATACCACAAAGCAGAGGTTTCAAAAAAAGTACAAGATGTTTACAATAAAATAAAAAATCTTGATGGAACGCAAAGCAAAAACCAGCTTGAAATCCAAAAAACATATAAAAATCCGAATACACATAAGGCAGTGATACCAGGAAGTAGCATAAAAGGAATGCTAGATACAGTTTTTCAAATTTATCAACAGAAGATAAGAGAGAATGATATACGACAACAGTTAAGATTGTCAGATATGGTTTTGCTTAATGGAGAGACAAAGATAGAATACTGTTATAGGCGACACAAAAACCCAGATAGAAAAGCCAAAAGCCCAATTCCTCAAATAGTAGAAATAGTGAATAAAAAAGCAGTATTTATCGGATCAATGCAAACTGATTTTGATTTTGTTGATATTAAAAATAGATTTATAAACTATTTTAATGCAAATAGTAGAAAAAACAGTTATTTCGGAGCAACAAACGACAGTTTTGTAGCAAGAGTCGGAAAATTTAGTGGAAAAGCCTTTATGGTTGATAGAGGTGATAATGTTTTAAATAGTAAATTTAAACCAGTAGCGACACATACTCTTAGCGAAAATGATGAACCATTTGGATGGATAAAAATAGAGTTGATTTCAGATGAAGAGTTTAACGATAGTATAAACAAAATAGAGAGTAAAAATAGGCAGTATTTTCAAGATATAGAAAATAGACAAAAAGAGGTAAATGAGAATATCAAAAAACAAAAAGAGAAGTCACTCAAAGAAAAAAAGGAACAAATCCAAAAAGAAGAGGCAGAAAAAAAAGCACTTCAAGAGGCAGAACTTCAAAGACAAGAGGCTCTCTCCAAGATGTCACCTAGTGAAAAGATAATCAATAGTTTTGATGGTGATATAGCAAAAATCATAAATGCCATGAGAGCTGATGAGATAGAAAATTTAGAAGAGATAAAAGAGGAGTTAGCCAAAAGCCTAAAAGAGAAGATGCAAAAGGATCCAAAACAGTGGGAAAAAGCAAAGCAAAAGGCTCTAAAGAGGAGAGAATATATTGAAGAGATATTGCAATAGTATTCAAAAATAAATACTATTGGTCTTGACAATTTATATTGTCTTTGCTATACTAAAAGTATTTAAAAATAAATACTAAAAGGATATATACATGGGTTCTCCATTTTTATATGACAATATTGCTGTAAAAGAGCATTTTTTTGGAAGGAAAGAGGAGATTGAGAGACTAAACAAGCTTGTTAAATACTCAAACAACTTGCTAATATTTTCTAAAAGAAGAATGGGTAAAACTACATTGGTTGAGCATTTTTTATATCTTAAGAGTGAGGAGTATATACGCATCTATGTCGATATATTTGATATTGTATCAAAAGAGGATTTTGCCAAAGCACTTCTAAAAGCACTTAGCAATTCACAAAAAGGTGATATAAAAACAATTATAAAGACTTTGACGAATCTTTTTAAAAGAGTAAGAGTAGAGCCTAGTATAGATCCAAATACTTTAGAGTATTCTATAAAACCAATAGTTACAACCCTGAGTTTTGAACAGATGATGGAGGATTTTTTTCACGGTGTAAAAGAACTTTCAAAAAAGAAAAAGGTGATTATAGCTATAGATGAATTTCAACAAATAACAAATATCAAAGATATAAAGCTTGATGCACTTTTGAGAAAAT
>JALUMZ010000121.1 GCA_027055635.1 Campylobacteraceae bacterium | reverse complement strand
ACTAAGTGGTGGGCAAAACAGAGAGTTGCAATGGGTAGAGCCATCATAAGAGAGCCAAAAGTTTTTTTATTTGATGAGCCTCTCTCAAATCTTGATGCAAAATTGAGAAATCAAATGCGAATAGAGATAAGAAAACTACACGATAAACTGAAAATCACATCTATATATGTGACACATGATCAGATTGAAGCGATGACCCTAGCAGATAGAATAGTAGTTCTAAATAATGGAAAGATAGAACAAGTTGGAACTCCTGATGAGATATATGATAATCCACATACACTTTTTGTTTCCAAATTTATGGGTACGCCGCCGATGAATATCTTCAAAAGTGAAGTTAAAGATGACAGCATACTTTTTTGTAATAATAAAATAAAGCTTGATAAAAAGATAGAAAATAGCGATGTTTATATAGGTATAAGAGCTGAAGATATTTCATTGGATCCCTTGCAAAATAGTGTTGAATTAGTTATAAATATAGAGATGATTGAAAGATTAGGAAGTGACAGCCTGATATATGCAACTATAGATGGACACATGATTATAATTAAAACAAACAAATACTTAGATAAAGATTTGAAATCTATAAAGATTTATATGGATACTGGAAAATTTTATCTCTTTTCTACTACTACAAGTCAGCGAATTTGATATTGGGCTAGGTTGTGTGCCTAACCCAAAACTATATTTCTATAGAGTAATTTTTGTGCCAAGCAAAATTAAGAATTGTGCTATCCATGCAGGATGAGCTGGCCAAGCAGGTGCAGTTACTAAGTTACCATCTGTAAAAGCATCTGTTATCTCAATATCTTGATAAAATCCACCAGCTTCTCTTACTTCAGGTCCGCAAGCCGGGTAAGCTGAACATTTTTTGTCTCGAAGTAGATTTGCGGCTGCCAAAATTTGAGCCCCATGACAGATGGCTGCTATCGGTTTATTGGTGTCGGCAAAATGCTCTACTAGTTCCAAAACTCTTTCATCAAGTCTTAAATATTCAGGTGCTCTACCACCGGGAATCACAAGTGCGTCAAAGCCTTTTGGGTCTATATCCTCAAAAGTGCCATTTAGAGTAAAATTGTGACCGGGCTTTTCGGTATATGTTTGATCGCCTTCAAAATCATGGATAGCAGTCCTGACAAAATCACCAGCCTTTTTATCAGGACAAACAGCTACTACTTCATGCCCAACAGCTGCCAATGCCTGAAAAGGAACCATAATTTCATAGTCTTCTACAAAATCCCCTACGATAAACAGTACTTTACTCATATCAAACTCCTTGTAAATTTTTTTTAGTATATCTCAATACGGTAAATAGACAATAAATCCAAAAAAATTGTATAATAGACTTCTTGCATAACCCCTTATAGTCTCAGAGGACTTAGAAGTGGTAAGATTGTGCAAAACCTTTTTTCAGGAAACTTTGCGATGCAACCGCTTTCGCTAGTTTTGAGTAATAGCCAAAGCTATTGCGATAAAAAGTTTTAGAGAAACTTTTCACCAAGGTGAAACCGATATTCTCTAGTTTTGTGCAAGATTGCTACTTCTAAGTCCTCCCTTCGGGCAACTCATAGATAAGCCTGAGGCTTCGTTAGTTCATCTCATCCGTAGCTTTGGCTACGCAGGAGATAAACTGCCTCGCTCAGATTTATCTATGAGTTGCTGAGACTACAAGGGGTTATGTAAGAAGTCTATTTAATTTCTTATGTTGACTATAGCAAATTTTCTATAATATCTTGATAAATCAAAATATTATAGAAAATATATTGTATCCGTTTTCATATCTGTATTTTAACTCAAACTTATGATATTCTAGTACTCTTTTTACTATATTTAGTCCTAAACCATAGCCTTTTGTATTTCTTGAGTTGTCATCTTGAGTAAATGTCTCAAGATAGTAAGTTAACTCTTTTTTTAGAGGTAAGCCTCGGTTTGCTATCTCTAATCTATTTTGATTTATTGTGATTTTGACTTTGCTTTTTTCTTTATATTTTAGGGCATTATCTATGAGATTTTTTATGGCGATTGAAAGATAATTTATATCCGCTTTGCATTCAAAAGTCTGAATTATTTCTATTTCTATCTGTTCTTCATCATCTATCATCATTTTTGAGAGAGCTTCAGCCAAAATAGCATCAATACTGTGTCTTGTCATCTCCATCTTTACACTGTGTGAGTTTAGACGCTCTATCTCTAAAAGTTCATTTGTCAAATTATCTATCTGGTTTATAGCCCTTCTTAGCATATCTGTATATTTACTCTTTTCAACCATCTCAAGGGAAAGCTTTGATTTTGCTATTGGCATCCTCAGTTCATGGCTTATATCGCTTAGTAGTTGGG
This sequence comes from Campylobacteraceae bacterium, assembly GCA_027055635.1. Classification (GTDB taxonomy): domain Bacteria; phylum Campylobacterota; class Campylobacteria; order Campylobacterales; family Sulfurospirillaceae; genus JAADIZ01. The sequence continues at coordinate 673 of JALUMZ010000121.1, read as the reverse complement.
TGCGTGACTTGATGAGGCTCTCCAAGTTTTCTGCCATCTTATTAAACTGTTTTGTCAATTTTTCTATCTCATTACGACTATTGCTCTCTTTTAATCTCCAAGAATAATCTCCTCTTCCAAACTTCTCTATACCTTCAGATATAATCTTAAGAGGTTTTAAAATCCTGATAATTATGACAAACATAATCACAAGCAGAAGTATATCGGCAATGATAAGATAGTTTAGGCGCTCTTTTTGTTCAGACTCCTTTATCTGCGATTTATCATAAAAAATTGAACTGTCATCAAGATATCTCATATATAAAAAGTAGGCACCATTTTTTTTCAAGACCTTAATGACGCCAAAAGAGACTTTATCATTATGCACAGTTTTAACCGCACTACTCTTGAGATTGATTTTTGCTTTTTCATACCCCAGTTCTTTTGCTCTAAGATCTAAACGCTCTATGTCACCGTCTGCTAAATATCCAAATAGTTCTTTGGAAGCTTGTATATACTTCTGCATATAGACGAGTGCTATCTTCTCATCTGTTATCTTATTTGTTTGCGTCGAGAGGTAATACATCAAAGCGATGCTAGCACAAAAAAGGAGGAAGATTTTTCTAAAAATTGTCATACTTATCCGATAAACTTATACCCTATGCCCCAAACTGATTTTATATATTTGGCGGAT
>JALUMZ010000120.1 GCA_027055635.1 Campylobacteraceae bacterium | reverse complement strand
TTATAAACACTTGTTAGAAAACAATAGTTTTAAAGTAGAATATATTGAGCTAATTCCAAGACCAACTAAAATTGATGATATTTCAAATTGGTTAGATATATTTGCAAATGGGATTATCTCCCATTTAACGAATGAACAGCAAATTCAATTCAAGCAAGAAGTAAGAGAAATTTTAAAACCAAAAATTTATTCTGAAAAAGATGGCTGGGTAGCCGATTATGTAAGATTAAGATTAAAGGCTTGGAAATAACTATTATTTTATCTTATCGAAGATGATAAGCCTATCATTGCTGTTGTAGATTCCTAACAGAGGTAAAAAGTAAGAAATGCAAAATAATAAAATTAACAATACACTTATTCAGCAAAACTTTTAAGATTTTTTGCTACTATTTCACAAATAGATTGCATATTGCCCAAGGCTTGGGCTGACATAATGTTGCATGACTTCTACATGTAAGACCGCTTCTCGTCATATTTTGCAATGAGTACCTTACCATAATAAATGACAAGGTACTTAAAATCAAAACATTTATAAGGATACAGCTGTGAAAAGAAGGGAATTTTTAGTGGGTTCTGCTTTGACAATCGGGGCCATAACTATAGTGCCTAGTGAGTTATTTGCAGGAGAAACAAGCAGAAAATTTAAAGTGATATACGACTTTGATTTAAAGTACGATACAAAGAGTTTTGAAGCAAAATTATGGAATCCGCTTCCATTTAACAGTGACTACCAAAAGGTGAGATTTTTAAAGTTTAGCGGGAACTATGATGATTATAATATCAATTCAAACAACCCTTATGATGCGAGAGTTTTATATACTAGTTGGAGTAAGAGTGATAAGAAAAAAACTCTACATGTAGAGATGGAGATAGAGACAAAGACAAGGGAAGTGAGCTTGAAACTCATCAAAAAGGCTAGCAAACAAAATCTTCCATTACCAAAAGATGTCGAGTTTTATTTGAAGCCAACAGAGCATATCCCAACAGATGGAAAGATAAAAGAGATAGCTGATAAACTCACAAAAAACATAGACGATACATTCCAAAAGGTACAAGCTATTTATGATTGGGTTACTGAGACTACTTTTAGAGATCCTAAAGTCATAGGATGTGGTGTAGGCAATGCCGGGAAGATGGTCGAGAGTGGATATTTTGGTGGAAAATGTACAGATATAAGCTCGCTTTTTGTCGCACTTCTAAGAGCAGCGGGAATACCTAGTCGTGAAGTATTTGGTATAAGACTAGGACTTTCACACTTCTCAAAAGCTTTGGGAAAAGCGGATAAAAACGGCTTTGCAAACATCTCAACTTGGCAACATTGCAGAGCCGAATACTACATCGCAGGAATCGGTTGGATACCAAGTGATCCGGCTGACATCACAAAACTTGAATTAGTAGAAAAACTAAAATATGATGACAAGAAAGTCAAAGAACTAAGAGCAAGATACATACACTCTTGGGAGATGAACTGGGTAGGATTTAACCACGCTAGAGATTTTATACTCTCTCCAAAACCAGAGCAATTTCCTCTAAATATGCTAGGTTATCCTTACGCTGAAGTAGATGGAGATGTGCTAAATTACTACTCTCCAAGAGCATTTTCATACAAGATTACTTCACAAGAAGTTAAATAGCAGTGAAATTAGACTGTAAAGATTTAGACTGCCCAAAGCCCGTCATCAAGACAAAAGAGGCGTTTGAAGCTTTGGGGGACGATGATTTTTTGGATATTGATTTAAACTCTTATTCATCCATAGAAAATGTCAAAAGATATGCCAAAAAACAGGGCATCTACTTTGAGGTAAAGCCAAAAGTTGATGGTGTCACAACCATCACTTTGGTGAAGGGTTACGAGTGTGGACTTGAGCAAAAAAAAAGTGACAAATCGTTTGTTGCTCTCATCGCAGGCTCACTCATTTCTGCTTTGCTTGCAAGCACCTGTTGTTTGGCTCCATTTCTATTTTTGGTTTTTGGAGTGAGTATGAGCTCACTCTCATTTCTGCAAATTTTTGCGCCATATACAGCTTATTTTGCACTTTTTTCACTTGCACTTATGGTTTATCTTTGGTATGATTATCTTATGCACAGAAAAGATAAGCTTGTATGCGAAACTTGGCTTTCAAAAAACTACAAGTCTCTTTTGATTATTGGGACGATTTTTGTCGTTATTTTTATCACTTATCCGTATTGGGTAGGTTATCTATTGGAGTAAGTTATGAGATATATTTTCCTGATTTTAGCACTATTTTCACTCTCTTTTGCCAAAGTTATGGTGATACATGTAGAGGGTATGACCTGTCCGCTCTGCACTATGGCTGTAAAAAAGAGTCTTAAAAAGATAGATGGTGTGTCAAAAGTAAAAGTGAGATTAAATACTAAAAAAGCTACTGTGATTATAGATAAAAAGGTAGATAAAAAAGCGTTACTAAATGCTATAAAAGATGCAGGATACAGAGGCAAGATCATATCAGATAAAGACTAAATTTTAGAGCCTTTTTTAGATATATCTTTTATACTTGATTTTCTGAAGAGTTTTTGTATCAAAAGTTTTGGCTTCATCCATTGATCATGCATAGCACATTTGCATTGGGTATCACAAGCTCCTATACCCAAGAGACACTGTTCATCCTTGATAGAATCATTAAAAAGATTAAGTACATCATCAACACTAATTTTTTGGGCATCATCTTTCAATCTAAAGCCACCATCTCTACCTCTAACGGACTCCACAAACTCAGCCTTGACTAGCTTGGTCATAATCTTAGTGAGAAATTTATATGGAATATTCAGTATTTTTGAAAGCTCATTGGCACTTAGTAAATGCTCGTCTTGTTTTCGAGCTATATAGCTTAAAATTCTTATAGCGTATTGAGAAGTGTTGTTTAACTGCATACAAACCCTTTTTATACTTATATATTTGTCTCTATTATAATTTAAAAAAATTAAATAAATCTTAAATTACTACCTTTAGGTAGAATTAATAATTTTTCGATAAAATTCCAATTACTACTT
>JALUMZ010000119.1 GCA_027055635.1 Campylobacteraceae bacterium | reverse complement strand
GTCCATATGGGAAAGTCAGGAGGATACCTTTTGATTATATTAAAAATCTATCGTAATATTTTTATATTCAGAAGATATAATATCAGGTGATAGAACTAGTAATGTGTGAGATCGGTTTTAGTACTCATCAAAGTATCTTTTACCTATCTTTGTCATCTCATTTTTAAAAAAATCACACCAAGTTTTTAGTTCTTCATCGTTATAGCTAGAGAGATATATCTCTACACTCTTCTTGTCTCCTACTATTTTTGGCAGTGATGAGAGCTCCATATCTTTTGGTAGTTTTTGCATTATATCGATGATATCGTTTTCAGAGCAATCAGCCTTGAATCCACAGAAATGTTTGGCTTTTTTAGATTCAATTAGATTATCTAGCGCCCATAAAACCATAGGATGTGCCATAGATGGAAATCCCGGAGTGAAGAAAAATCTATCATCAATATAAAATCCCGGAACTCTATTGATGACATTATCTAAAAGTTTTGCACCTTTTGGGATATCTGCCATCTTTACTCTGTGCGGATATGCCTCACCTCCAAACTCATTTTTTATGAGCTCTAGCGCTTTTTTATTCGTTTGCAATACCCCGTTTGTAAATGCCTTTGAAGCTACATCTCTTGTGTAATCATCAGGCGTAGAGCCTATACCTCCAAAACAGAACATTACACTTTTTGGATCACTAGCTATCATTTTGAAAACTTTTTGCATAAGTGGTGGATTGTCGTTGATGACAAAATTTGCTTCATGTCTTAAGCCTCTGTCTCTGAGTTGAGAGTTTAGAAAGCTGAAGTGTTTATCTTCTCTTCTTCCATTTAGCAACTCAGTTCCGATAATGACACTATAAAAATTCAAACTATCCATATATCTTGTCTTCCATATCTTTAACAACCTCTTCTACGGTCTTTTCTCCATTGACTTGTACTAAAAGATTTTTATCCTGATAAAATTTCCTTATATCTTTTAGAGGTTCATTGTAGATTTTCATCCGATCCAAAAAGATATCCTCTTTATCATCATCTCCTCTATTTCTTCCTAAGACTCTCTGTTTTGCTGTATCTTGAGATACCTGAACTTCTATGACTTTTTTTAATTTTATAGTTTTATCTTTTTCGAGTTCACGCTCAAACTCCTGCATCTGCTCTATTGATCTAGGATAACCGTCTATGAGTATGATTTTTTTATCTGAGCTATCAACCGCTTTTATTATAGTTTCTACTGCTATTCTTACAGGAACAAGCATACCTGCATTGATTTTTTCCTCTATGATTTTTCCTAGCTTACTCTCACTTTTTGCTTCAAGTCTTAAGAGTTCACCGACTGAGAAGTGTATCGTTGTATCATTGTGTTTTTGTGCGATTATAGAGGCATCGGTACTCTTTCCACTACCGGGTGCCCCTATGATTAGAAATAGTGATTTCATCCTATTTTTTTTGTATTTCTCTTAATCTTATACCAAGATCTCTTAACTGAGCATTATCCACTTCGCTAGGTGCATTAGTAAGTAGGCATTGTGCTCTTTGAGTCTTTGGAAATGCGATGACATCTCTTATGCTGCTAGAGTTAGTAAGGAGCATTATCAACCTATCCAATCCTAGAGCCAAACCACCGTGAGGAGGAGCACCAAATTTTAGTGCATCAAGAAGAAATTCAAATTTCTCATTTGCCTCTTCTTCGCTGATTCCTAGCAGTTCAAAAACTTTTTCTTGTATATCTTTTTTATGTATTCTTATACTTCCTCCACCTAATTCAACTCCATTTAAGACTATATCATAAGCTATAGATTCCATCTCATCAACAGGAGCATCTAAATTTTTAGGCATTGTAAAAGGGTGGTGGAGTGCTTTGATATCGCCATTTTCTACTTCAAACATATCAAAATCAACCACCCACACAAACTCAAATCTATCTTTTGGGATTATATCCATAAGCTCTGCTAGATAGATTCTAAATCTTCCCATGTAGTCTAGTACTACTTTTTTATCTCCCGCACCAAAAAAGATAACATCGCCAACTTTCAAATCAGATACACTTATTATCTCTTCCAAATCTTCTGGTGTGAAAAATTTTGTCAAAGGACCTTTTAATCCCTCCTCTTTCATCTGAAAATAACCAAGACCTGCTGCTCCAAATTTTCTTACATAGTCTTCAAAGCCTTTCATCTGTCTTTTAGAGAAGATATTGTCTCCGTTTGGTACTTTTAAAGCTTTTATCCTGTTGTGTTTCTTGTCTTTTGCGATTGAGCTAAAAATTCCATTCGAAGATCTTGCAAATATATCTATAACATCAATAAGTGGCAAATCATACCTGAGATCAGGCTTATCACTACCATAAGTCTCCATAGCATCTTTGTATTTTAGTCTATTAAATGGAGTTTGTATCTCATGACCGCAAGCTTTGAATATGTCTTTTAAAAGTGCTTCTGTCACCTCTATAACATCATCTTGAGTACAAAAGCTCATCTCTAAGTCTATTTGTGTAAATTCAGGTTGTCTATCTGCTCTTAAATCTTCACCTCTAAAACATTTTGCTATTTGAAAATACCTATCAAAACCAGAACACATCAAGAGTTGTTTGAAAAGCTGTGGAGATTGGGGGAGGGCAAAAAATTCGCCATTATGCACACGACTTGGCACAAGATAGTCTCTTGCTCCCTCTGGAGTTGATTTTGTTAGAATTGGTGTCTCAACCTCTAAAAACTCTTTACTATCAAGTAGATTTCTTGCTGCTATTGTAGCTTTGCTTCTTAGTTTGAAAGTTTCGTAAGATTTTTTGTTTCTCAAATCCAAATATCTGTACTTTAATCTGACATCTTCCCCTACATTGTTATCGCCTATGACGAATGGCACAGGTTCACTTACATTTTCGATAATCAACTCATCTACAACTATCTCTATTTTTCCGGTTTTTAGATTTGGATTTTCAAGTCCTTCTCCTCTGGCTCTAACTTTTCCTTTGGCTTTTAAAACAAATTCATCCCTGACTCTGTTTGCGATTTCATGAGCATCTTTGCTGTCTGCTGGGTCGCAT
>JALUMZ010000118.1 GCA_027055635.1 Campylobacteraceae bacterium | reverse complement strand
ATTTATGCCAAAAAGAGATGATATAAAAACGATATTACTTATAGGATCAGGTCCTATTGTGATAGGACAAGCTTGCGAATTTGACTATTCCGGAACTCAGGCAGCAAAGACACTAAAAGAGCTAGGCTATAAGGTTGTTCTGATAAATTCAAATCCGGCAACCATAATGACTGATCCCGAATTTGCAGACAGAACTTATATAGAGCCTATCAATGAAGAGATTATCCAAAAAATTATAAAAAAAGAGAGTGTAGATGCTATTTTGCCAACCATGGGTGGGCAAACTGCTCTAAATGTTGCTATGAGTATGTATGAAAAAGGTATGTTGGATGACATCACATTTTTAGGTGCAAATCCAGAAGCCATCAAGAAAGGTGAAGATAGGCAGGCTTTTAAAGAGGCGATGATAAAAATCGGCATGGATTTGCCAAAAAGTAAATATGCCTATAACCTGAAAGAGGCAGAACTTGCTGCTGATGAGATAGGTTTTCCACTCATCATCAGAGCTTCATATACACTAGCAGGTGGCGGAAGCGGGGTTGCTTACAATATAGATGAGTTTAAAGATTTGGCTACAGGTGGACTAGAGGCAAGCCCTATAAATGAGATACTTATAGAAGAGTCGCTTTTGGGATGGAAAGAGTATGAGATGGAAGTTATCAGAGACAACAGTGACAACTGCATAATTGTCTGCTCTATAGAAAATTTTGATCCGATGGGTGTGCATACGGGAGATAGTATAACTATCGCTCCGGCTCTGACTCTGACTGACAAAGAGTATCAAAATATGAGAAATGCCTCTTTTGCGATTCTAAGAGAAATCGGTGTTGATACAGGCGGAAGTAATGTGCAGTTTGCCATCAATCCTAAAAATGGCAGGATGACCGTCATAGAGATGAATCCAAGAGTAAGCAGAAGTAGTGCTCTAGCATCAAAAGCTACCGGCTACCCTATCGCAAAAGTAGCAACTCTGCTAGCAGTTGGTTTTAGGCTTGATGAAATCAAAAATGATATAACAGGAACTGCTGCTAGTTTTGAGCCGGTAATCGACTATATAGTCACAAAAATTCCTCGTTTTACATTTGAAAAATTTCCTGTAGCTGACTCAACGCTGACAACATCTATGAAGAGTGTCGGAGAAGTGATGGCGATAGGAAGAACCTTCAAAGAGTCTTTTCAAAAAGCCTTATGCTCACTAGAAGTTGGGCTAAGCGGATTTGATGAGATAAAATATGACGATGAAAAACTAAAAAGAGAGATAAGAAGACCAAATGAATTTAGGATGCTCTGTGTTATGGAGGCTCTCGGGCGAGGATTTAGCGTGGACGAGGTGCATGATTTGAGCAAAATCGACAAATGGTTTTTACATCAATTTGAAGATTTGGTCAAATTTGAGAAAAAATTAGATATGTTTGCCCTAAACAATGAAAAACTTTTAAGAGAAGCAAAAAGCTATGGATTTTCCGATAAAAAAATAGCATGGCTTATAAACAAATATGACAATCTCGAACTGACACAAAATGATATATATTTTGCGAGAGAGAGACTTGGCATAAATCTAGAATACAATGAAGTAGATACTTGTGCAGCAGAATTTAAAGCTCTCACTCCATATCTCTACTCTACTACAAATATCACAAAACTTCCAAAAGAGAAAAAAGAGAAAAGCCAAGATAAAAAAGTGATGATAATAGGTGGAGGACCAAACAGGATAGGTCAAGGTATAGAGTTTGACTACTGTTGTGTTCACGCTGCTTATGCCCTAAATGATATGGGCATAAAGACTATCATGTACAATTGCAATCCTGAGACAGTATCGACTGATTATGATACGAGTGATATACTATATTTTGAGCCAATTGATTTTGAACATGTCAGAAGTGTTGTTGAGAGTGAAAAGCCAGATGGTATCATAGTCCATTTTGGAGGTCAAACTCCTTTGAAAATAGCAAAAAGATTGACTGTAATCGGAGCAAAAATCATAGGTACAACCGCAAGAGTCATAGATGAAGCAGAAGATAGAGAGAAATTTTCAGCTTTTATCAAAGAAAATGAGCTTTTACAGCCTAGAAATGACTCAGCTATAAGCAAAGAAGATGCCATAGAAAAGGCAAAAGAGATTGGCTATCCTGTGCTTGTAAGACCTAGTTATGTGCTGGGTGGACGAGCTATGAGAATCGTATATAATGAGAGTGAATTAAGAGAGTATATGGATGAAGCAGTTAGCGTCAGCCATAGTTCTCCAGTTTTAATAGACCAGTTTTTAGACAATGCCATAGAGATAGATGTAGATGCCGTATGTGATGGAAAAGATGTATATCTTGGAGCAATCATGCAACACATCGAAGAAGCAGGGATTCATAGCGGAGATAGTGCCTGTTCACTTCCAACTGTAAGCCTCAGTAAAAGACTTGTAAAAAAAGTTGAGGAACAGACAAAGAAAATAGCTCTTAATCTTGGTGTCGTAGGACTTATGAATATCCAATTTGCCATATATAATGATGATGTATATATGATAGAGGTAAATCCAAGGGCAAGTAGAACCGTGCCGTTCGTTTCAAAAGCAACCGGAGTTCCTCTTGCAAAAGTAGCAACTAGAGTTATGTGGCAAGGTAACCTTAGAGAAGCTTTGGAATTTTATGATACTTTTAATGTTGTCATAGAAGAGGATGGTCTCCTAAAAGCAAAGATGAAAGGACATGTAGCAGTAAAAGAGGCTGTTTTCCCTTTCAATAAACTCCAAGGAGCAGACCTTATACTGGGACCTGAGATGAAATCAACGGGTGAGGTTATGGGTATCAGTAAAGATTTTGCGACATCTTTTGCAAAGTCTCAAATAGCTTCAAACAACATATTGCCAAAGAGTGGTACGGTTTTTATATCTCTAACTAACAATGACAAAAAATATGCTGCAAAAATCGGCAAAAAATTTAATGATTTAGGTTTTAAAATTCTAGCAACTGGCGGGACACACAGGGCGTTTGAGGAAGCCGGAGTAAGTAGCGAATTTGTTTACAAGATAAGTGAAGGCAGACCAAATATAGAAGATAGACTCAAAAACGGCGAAGTTGATTTGGTGATAAATACAAGCGATAATAAATCAAGCAAAGATGATGCTAAGAAAATTCGTCAATCAGTCTTGAGATTCAATATCCCATATTTTACTACGATAGCAGCCGCATCAGTAGCCGCAAAAAGTTTGGCTTTTATACAAGACGAGAGTGTTTACGAGCCAAAAGCACTACAAGACTATCTAAAATAAGATGAATCCAACACTTGTATATCTAACACAAACAGATACAACTGTTGGATTTTTATCACAAGACTCCAAAAAACTAAAAAAGATCAAAAATAGAGATGATAAAAAGGAGTTTATAATAAGTGTAAGCTCCTTTAAGACTCTAAAAACTTTTACAAGAGTTCCTAAGAAATATAAAAAATTTATCAGAAAAGCAAAAAAAACAACTATAGTTTATCCAAACAATAGAGCTCTAAGAGTAGTTAAATCTCAAAAACATTTAAATTTTTTAAAGAAGATAAGCTGGGCATACACAACCTCATCAAATCCCTCCGGTGCACACTTTGATGAAAAATTTGCAACCAAAAAAGCAGATATACTTATCTATGACAAATACGGTTATGATGAAAAAATTCCCTCAAAGATAATAAAATGTGGTAAAATATCGAAAAGGAGGCTAAGATGATTTATCGTATCGTTAATAGCTTTTTTATAGGTATAGCTTTTGTCTCTTTGATAGATTTTCTATACTTTATAGGTGTTAAAATTAACTACTTTGATTTTTATAAAATCAGCGAATACTTTAATATTATATTTATTGATAACCAAAATTTTTATATCTTGCTTCCTGCTTGTTTTATTACAGGATATTTAACTCTCTATTCTAGATTTTCAAGATTCTTTACAAGAGTATATGTGTTGATAATCATATTGGCTTTAGCATCGATATATGAGCCGATAGGTAGATATTTTGGCAAACTAGAATTTATGCAAAAAGAGCAGTTTTTTCAAATTGGATCGATAAAATTCAAAGGAGATTTACTCTATGTAGGAAGAAAATATATATACATATATCGAAATGATTTATCAAAAACTATTAAAATTTTAAAAAAAGATTTAAAAACTGACTTTACGCACTAAACACATATCTGAGCCAAAAGAGAAAGTGTCATATAAAAGCAGATTTTTGAAAGCTGAGCCAAAGCTTGGGTAAAAAAATCTAACGAAGCTAGATGATACTTTATCTTTTTGCCCAAAGGGTGGTATAATTTGCTCACAATTGCGTCGTTAGTAGGATTTGAAGCTACTAGTAGCTCCTGCATCTTACTGCCTAGCACTTATAAGCAACTTATACCACTCAGATATGTGTTTAGTGCGTAAAGTCAGTTAAAAGGAAAAATATGAATATTACATTTAATGCTTTCTCGTTTTTAAGAGGCGAATTAGAAAAAAAAGGTGTAAAATGTGGAAATACACCAATGAAGGTAGATGATGACATTAGTATCGCTCAACTGGTGCAAAGTCTTGAGATAGAGCTAGATAGAGTGGAGGGCGCGTTTGTAAATCATCGACTTATGCCAAAAGAGACTATTTTATGTGAAGGTGATAGAGTAGCACTGGTATCACCTGATGGAATTCCATGCCATGTAAGAGCATATATAGGTGCAACCAAATGTCCTAGTGCCTAAATAATTTTTTTAATTGCCAAAGAAGCAAGAGCTAGACCAAAGCTCCCCGTAACCCCAACAAAACTACCTAGCTCTTTGCATTTTGGCTGTTCTGGCGAAAAAATCACATCAAAATCTTTTTTAAAGTGGCTTTTTTTCAGCTCTTGTCTAAATTTTTTCGCCAATCCATCCCCGTGAGTTTTCCAAATTGAAGAGATTTGTATCAAAGTAGGATCTGTTTTTTTGGCTCCACCCATTGAGCCTATAAGTTTGTGTGAACATTTATGAGCGATAGCAACTTTAGCATTCATATCGTCGATAGCATCGATCACTAAATCAAATCTATCAAAATCAAATCTATCTACCCAATCAGGCGTAATCTCTACATGTAGAGTTTCTATGCCATCATATATCTTAGCCATAACATCAACTTTAACTTCGCCTACATTTTCGCTGCCTATTTGTCTGTTTTGGTTTGTAACTTCAAAAGTGTCAAAGTCTATGATAGTGATATTTTTGACTCCCGTTCGCCAAAGTGCATCCAAACAAAATCCACCCACTCCCCCAACTCCAAGCAATAAGATATTTGCACTTTGTACTTTAGTAAAATCATCCCCAAAAAGGAGTCTGCACCTGTCAAATCTATCCATTTATCCACTCATCTAATTTTTCAATATCTTCATGTGCAGTCATATCGAGCTTTATAGGAGTGATCGAGACAAATCCATCTGCGATAGCACTCAAATCACAATCTTTAGAGGGGTTCTCCTTATGCCTAAGCGCATGAGTTCCAAGCCAATAATACTCTTCTCCTCTAGGATTTCTATGTAGATGAGCATCGTTGCCATATACTCTATATCCGGCTTTTGTGATTTTATAGCCCTTGAATTCTTTGATAAATGGCACATTTATATTTAGAAACTTTCTCTCCTCAAGCGGAAAATCTCCATCAAATATCTTTTTGGCGATATCATATATCACTTTTTGAGCCAATTTATAGCTATCTTTTGTCAAACTGCTAGGAGATTTATCATAAACTTGAGATATGGCAATAGCTGGAACTCCTTGTAAAACCGCCTCCATAGCAGCGCTGGCTGTTCCGCTATATGTGATATCTTCACCCATATTTGAGCCCTTATTTATACCACTAACCACCAAATCAGGCTTAGAATTTTCCTCAAAAAGTGCATTCATAGAGAGATACACACAATCACTAGGTGTTCCATCATCTAGTTTAAAAAAATCATCCTCAATGGCAATAAATCTCAAAGGTCTAGTAAGCGTCAAAGAGTGTCCGCAAGCCGACTTCTCAGTAGTAGGAGCAACTACTGTGATATGCCCCAAAGGTCTCAAAGCATCAACCAAAGCCTTAAGCCCATCACTCTCAAATCCATCATCATTTGTTATAAGTATCTTTTTCATAAACTACCCATTAAATTTTTGAACAACTATATCAAAAAGGGGCTAAATTTATGCCTAAAAGTCAAGTTAACATTCACTTAATACGCCCTTGTGTATAACGGAAGAAAAAATAGAGAAAGATATGAAAAGATTGATTTTAGCTATATTTTTACTGAGTACAAGTCTGTTTGCAAATATATATACATTAAAGCCGATAAAAATCACCAAAGATAAAACCTGTGTAATTGGCGATTTTAATCCACCAGCAAAGTCAAACAAAGGTTTTGTCTTAAATATGTGTTATGTTGACACGGGAGATAGTTTGGTTGTCCTTGATGCAGGGCCAACCTGTAATTTTGCAGATGGGTCTATGGTTTCTTTGGCTTTTATAAAATCTTCTTTTGTTGGCCACATTCCGATCTCTTGCCTATAGCATTTAAACTCTTATATTCAAATCTTTTATCAAAAATTGAGGTTTTTATCTCTTTTTTGTATATTTACCATATTTCATCAAGATTGATTTTGTTAAAAATGGGCCGATTAGTTCGTGGATTAGGGTGGTTGCTATAATGATGTTTAGGATTATGGGAGCAATTGTCTCAAAGTCGGTCATGTCTTGTAAAGACAGAGCCAACCCAATCGCTATGCCGGCTTGTGGAAAAAGTGCAATGCCAAGGTGTTTTCCGATATTGGCATCTGCATTTGATAGTTTTGAGCCAATCCAAACCCCAACAATTTTACCTATTATTCTAAAGACCACATAGGCGATAATTGCCAATGGCATTTGAGTTAAAAATGAGATATTTAGATGCATCGCCGAGATAGTAAAAAATAGTAAAAAAATGATATCTTTAAGGTGGTTGTCAAACTCTTTTTTTACAAGAAAAAAGTTTTTAGAGAGGTTGGAAGCAACGATTCCCATCACAAGTGACGCTAGTAGGGGCTCTAAGGAGAAGTACTGGCTAACGCTGAAGGTTATAAATATCATCCCAAGAGTTGAGGTCGTCTTGACTCCTTGGTGTTTTTTAAAAACTCTATCGATAATCTCTGAAATAAAAGCTCCCGCGATACCAACGATGACAGAAAATACCACATTTTTTATTATATTAAGAAATGTGGAAATATCTATAGAACTAGAGTCTATAAAAGTTTTGGAAATTATAATGATAAAGCTAAAAAACATAAGTGCAAAAGCATTGTCCATCGCTACAATTCCAAGTAAAAAAGAGTTAAATTTTCCTTTTGCTTTTATCTCATGACTGACTGCAAGTATCGTAGCAGGAGCAGTTGCAGTTGCGAGTCCGCCAAAGAGAATAGCTGCTATTATGCGGTATTCATGGCTGAAGCTAAAATTTAAAAGGTCAAACATAGTATAAAAGGAGATACTAATAAACAAAAAGGTGAAAATGGCTTCAAAAAATGAAATTGTAAAGATTTGTCTTAGCATGTCTTTTAAGATATCATATCTCAAGTTTGCCCCAACCAAAACAGAGATAAGCGACAGAGACATATCGATTATAAAACTGCTTCCATAGATAAACTCTTTTGGAACAAGATTGAAGCCACTTGGACCGATAACAACACCAAGTATCAGGTATCCAACGACACTTAAAATTCCAAGATTTTGTACAAATACTTTCATAAAAGAGCCAAGCACAAATATCAAGCCAATAATCAGTAGTATCTGCATCTTTATCCTTTTATGTTTCTTGTATAATTTTACCATAAAATCATAAGACACCACTATTTTTGGCCAAATATAAAGAAGTTTTAGTGCAACTATATGGTATCAACTCCTAAGCTGGATAAAATCGACTAACTCACTAAAGACTACTGAGGGATTGTTTTCTCTAAGCATTGCATTTACCATTTGAGCTAAATTATCATCAATACCCTCTTTTTTAGCATCAATTTTTTCTAATTTTTTTGGAAATTTTGGGGTAAAGACATCGATGAGCCGATATGCTTCTTCTCCTGTAATCTCTTTGTATAAAACTCTTCCGATTTCAAATATCTCAAATTTTTCGTTTTTTCCTGTTTTTATATTTTCTTTAAAACCTATTTTTATATCAATATTTTTTCTCTTCAGGTATGTTTTAAGTGTCATCACAAAGCCAATTGCAGCTTTGGAGTATTGGCTTAAAATCCTCTGGTTAAAATCCTCAAAACTCTCATTTTTGTATCGCAGTTTTTTATACTCCAAAATTAAAGATTCGACATAAAGATGTGCAAATTTCAAAGGGACGGACTTTAAAACACTATAGCCAATCTGAGCATTTCTAGTGGTTCTCCCACCTAGAAAAATATGAACTCCATACCCTTGGATACCACCAACCTTGACTTTACATCCTTCAAAACCTATATCCCCCAAATCATGCAATCCACAGCCCTTGACACAAGCAGACCAATATATTCTGATTTTTGCATCACTTTCAAGAGGTAGATTTTCTTCTAGATATTTTACCAGATTTATGGCATCAGATTTATTTGGGATTACCCCAAATTTACAGTGTTTTTCGCCCGCACATGCTATCAGGTGATTTGCATATGGAGAGCCTAATTGCTTGTGTTTTGTAAAAAATTTTTCATTCTGGATATCTTGGATATTCTGTTTTTTTATATTCATCATATATAAATTTTGCTCAATATCAAGCCTTATATCTCCGCTGCCGTATTTTTTTGATAGATTTGCTGCTTCTATCATATCATTACCGCCAAATACACCGGCAGGAATAGTTACATGTAAGGCAAAAGTATTGTCTTTTAATGCCATTTTTCCTTGCTCGGCATCTTCATTATCCAGCTTCGTCAAAGTGGTGCCAGCTTTCGCAAAGTCGTGTCCACTGTACTCTCTTATGCTTTTTGCCATCTCTTCGATTCCTACACTCTCTACGAGATAAAAAAGCCTGTTTCTGTTTCTATTGTCTCTAAATCCATACTCTTTAAAAAGATTTATCAAAGCACTATAGGCAAGTAGAACCTCCTCTTCATTTTTTAGAAAAATGTCTGCATTTTTTGCTATTTTGCCGACTTTACCACCTATATAAAGATTGTATCCGTAAAAACCCTCTTTTTGTGCCAAAACAAAGCAGCAATCATGACCAAAAGCGTTGCACCTATTTGAGATTGAGCCTACTATAGAAGTATTAAATTTTCTTGGAATCATACTTATCCATTCTTCATCATATAAAAATTTCTCTTGCATCTTAAGTAATGTTTTTTGTGATGGGATGATATTGTCAAAAGCAAAGCTATCTAAAGGATCTGCGACAATTCCCCTAAAGTTATCCACTCCTGTTTGATATGATGTGACTCCAACACTCTCTAGCTTTTTTAAAAGAGCAGGCATATTTTCTATACCTATATATCTAAGCTCTATCTGTGCTCTGGTCGTCAGATCCATATAATCTCTTCCAAAATCTCTTGAAATTTCACCAAGTGCAACTGCTTGCTCATAACTCAAGTGTCCCCCCGGCACTCGAATTCTCATCATAAATTCATTTGGAGTTGCCGGTTTATCGAAAATTCCAAAACACTTTAAAAAATATTCCCTATCTTCTTTTGGGATAGCATCATAGCCATTCTTTGCATACTCCTCAATTTTCTTATATGCATCAATTGGATTTTTACTGTTTTTTACCTTTTCTATTTTATTTATTTTTGTATTTCTTAGCTCAAAAGCTATTTGTAATTTTTCCATTTTTTAGGACCTTGTGATATAAAATTTTATGAATTATAGCGATATAAAATTATAATTTAAACATTTATATGATTAAATTATAATCAAATTTATGAATAAAATATAAAAATTTATCGCTATAATTCATCAAATATAAAAACTTAAGGGAGAAAAGATGAGTTATGTTAAACCAGAATTTGTAGTTGATCAAATGATCACAGCAGGCTCTTATAAAGCGAGTTTAGGTATAAAGGATTTGCTGATAAGAGGTTCACTTTCAGGTGCACTTTTGGGATTTGCTACTACTTTGGCGATAACAGCTACGGCACAAACACACTTGCCCATAATAGGAGCATTGATTTTTCCCGTGGGTTTTGTCATGATTGTGCTTTTGGGACTTGAATTAGTTACGGGTAGTTTTGCTCTATTGCCGACCTCATTTGCCCAAAATAAAATTGGTTTTGCAAAGATGGTTGAAAACTGGAGTTGGGTTTTTATCGGCAATCTAATCGGTAGTTTACTCTATGCCGGACTTTTTGTAGCAGCTACAACAAAATTCGGACATGTAGAGTCTTCGGCAGTAATTGAATTGATTAAAAAAATAGCAGTTGCAAAAACCGTGGGATATGAACATCTGGGTATAGATGGAATCTTCACCGTATTTACAAAAGCCATATTGTGTAATTGGATGGTGACATTGGGGGTTGTTATGGCTCTGACTTCAACAACTACCATAGGCAAAATCTTTGCTATGTGGCTTCCAATATTGACATTTTTTGCACAAGGTTTTGAACATGCCGTGGTAAATATGTTCGTGATTCCAGCCGGCATGATGCTTGGAGCTGGTGTAAATATGTCTCAATGGTGGTTATGGAATGAAATACCAGTAACTCTTGGCAATATAACAGGTGGTGTTGTATTTACAGGATTAGCTTTATATCTGACTCACCACAGGACAAAAGATTTAAAATAAGCTATTTTCAAATTCGATAAATAGTTTACTTTTATATTTATTTTTGTGGTAGATTAAGTAGAGTTTTCGCTCTATATTAAGATTTTTTAGAGTTATTTCAAAAAGGTCTTCTCTTTGCAACTCTTTTTCTACCACAAATTTAGAGAGGCATGTGATGGTTTGGGGATTGTTAAAAAGTATAGTTTTTGCCTCTTCAAATTCGTTAAACTCCATGAATACTTCCAACTCTTTTGCTGTATATCCGATGGAATTTAAAAAAATATCTCTCGTACCGGAACCTTTTTCCCTTAAAAGCCATTTTTTTTCTAGCAATTCATCGATATAGCAAGTTTTGTCTTTTAGCCTTTTATCGCTTGTAACCACGACCAATCTATCCTTTTTTATCTCTTTTTTTATGATATCGGGATCATCACAAACAGACTCTATAAATCCCATGTCGATTTCATAATTTTTTACCAGATTTATGATATTTTTGGAGTTTTGGATATCTTTTTTTATCTCTACATGTAGATGTGAATTTAGAAAGTCAAATATGATTTGAGGCGTGATATAATCACCTATAGTTTTACTC
>JALUMZ010000117.1 GCA_027055635.1 Campylobacteraceae bacterium | reverse complement strand
CTATCACAGGAATATTTATCTTTTTATACTCCTCTAATTCAGCATTGCTGATATCGTCATAGTTCAAAATTACAACATTGACCCCTTGTCTATATACTAGATTTTTTAATTCCATAAAATCATTATAGATTTTTGCTTCAGATCCAAAATAACTTAGATAATTGTAGATAAAATTTGATTGTGTTGTATTTGAATTTTTTGGTGATAATATAGCACAATAATATTTTGTAAATTTATCTCTATAATCCACATCGCTAGCAGCTGATTCTTCAAACTCAAGAGTGAAGAAAAATTTACTGCCTTTGTTTGGTTCGCTTTGGACTTCAAGTTTTCCACCCAAAATTTCTATATATTTTGCTGATATGGTTAGTCCTAGTCCGGTACCGCCGAATTTTCTTGTAATAGTTGAATCAGCTTGTGAAAAAGCATCAAAAATTCCCTTGAGTTTTTCCTCTTCTATGCCTATTCCACTATCTTCTACACTGAAGCTTATTTTTACCGTGCCGTTCTCTTGGCTCTCTTCTCTTATGATTTGTACCGTAATCAAATCATCTTTTTGTGTGAATTTTACAGCATTACTCAATAAGTTGATCAAAACCTCTTTGATTTTTGTTATATCACCTTTTATGTATTTATTTAAGCTCGGATCTAAAAAGGCAGATAAATGTATGCCCTTTTCTGCTGCTTTTGGTCCATATACTTCTATTGCATTTTCAAATTCTGCGATTGGCTCAAAAAGAATCTCCTCTATCTCTATTTTATTGCTTTCTACTTTTGAGAGGTCTAAAATATTATTGATAATTTCAAGTAGATTTTCAGAGCTATTTTCTATTACCTCAACAAACTCTCGTTTTTCATCATCTAAATCTGTGTTTTTAAGTAATTCTGTAAAGCCGATAATTCCATTTAGAGGAGTTCTTATTTCATGAGACATATTTGCAAGAAAGATACTTTTTGCTGCATTTGCCTCTTTTGCAACATTTTTCTCTTTCGCAATATTTTCAATTGCTTCATCAATAACCTGATATGTTAGGCTAACACCCTCAGCAGTATCAAAATTAACCTCTTTTTTAGTATTGGAGAGCTCTTGAACCTTTGTAAATACTCTCTCTAGCCCTTTTAAGTTTTTCTTTATCTTGTTTGAAAGTAGCAGTCCCATAAATATAAGAAATATAGAGAGCAACCATATAGCACCGGCAATGATTAGTTGATTTATGTTTTTACTTTTATATTGAGTCAACTCTTTTTGTTTTTGAGTTTGTATTAGTTTGACTGTATTTGCTAAAATAGATATTTTTCTAGTTGTTAAAGAGAACCAAAGAGTAGGATCCATTAGATATTCGCCACTTTGAGCTGATAGGATCAGGTCTTTTTTTGCATCGATGATATCACTAAATACTCTTTTGTTTTTAGGGTTATTAAAAAGATTTGCAACCTTTTTCTTTAAAGCAGTATTTGATATATTGTTATAGTCAAATGTATCTACTTTACTAGATATTTTTATCCATATCTTTAAGTCTTCATCAGAAAATGGTAAATATTGGCTTAATATCTTGGATATAAAACCTCTCTCTTGCCCACTGTATTCAATATCATTAAAAAGTGCATTTAAAGATGAATTTAGAGACAGTAGCTCAATATTTGTTGTAAGGTTTTTAATCTCTTTTAAATCTAGCAATATATATCCGTTGATTTGCGAATAGTAGGAAAAAAATATGCTATTAAAATTTATATTTTTTAGTGAATCTACTTTTGCACGCACATCTTTTATCTGCTTTAGTAATTTTATTATGTGTTTTACATTATTGTCTTTTGGATAAGTTTTGTAAAAATTATCAAACTTTTTACGGCTCCTATCTACTATAAGTCTTTGTTTTGCTAGAATTTTTTGGGCAATATGTCCATTACTTGCTATAAAAGTTGAAGTTAAACCTCTCTCTTTTGCTATATTTATTGAGAGTTCATTTAATACTTTTGTTTCATTAAGTTTCTTTTCTAGTGAGTTTGCTTTGTTGTATTCACTATATGAAATGTATAGAAAATATGTAGAAAACAGCACAAGCAGAATCAGTGGAAATAGACTGATTATTTTCAAAGTACTTTGCATTTTTAATTTCATTTTTTTGCCCCTTGTTTAATTTGCGTATTGTATATTTTTTTACACTCTTTTATATTTTTCTTAATCCCAGTTTTTAGTAATGAGATAGCTTTTTTCTTATTGGTACCATTTTTAATGTATGCTTCTGCTAGAAAACAATTAGCTCTAATATTTCCGCTTTGGCTTGACCTTTCTAAGTATTTGATGGAAGTTTGTATATCTGCTAAAATACCTTCTCCGCGAAGATACATTTTCCCAAGCATAAAATTCGCCTGTATGGCATGATCTTGACTTAGTGCCAAATCAAATGACTTCTTTGCTTTTTGGAAATCTCCATCTCTATATAAAAGCATGCCGTCCCTAAAATTGCTTCCTTCTAAAACCATAAAAAGTAAAGTGCAAAAAAGTAAAACTCTTTTCAAAATAGTTGCTCCTCCAAATCTTTGATCTGTTTGTCGTATTGTTCAAGTAGTTGTATTATCTCATCTTCACTAGAACTCTCAAGTATTAAACTCAAAGTGCTCAAAATATTTTTCATATTTAGACTAGAGGCTATACTTTTTAGTTTGATTGTCTCTTTTTCTATGAAATTCATCTTTTCAAAAATTTCAACACCTTTTAGCTCTTGCAAGTAATTTTTAGATTCATCGATAAATTCACCGATAAATTCAGCGATATCTCCCAAATCCATACCAGTCTCTTCTGCAATATCGGTAAAATCTATATTTTCAAATATATCTTTACTCTCGGTTTTATTTTTAGTGGTGAGAATTTCTTTTTCTAGGATGGTTGTCCCTTGATAGCTAGTTTGATCTGCATCTAGTTCTGTTTTTAAACTATCTTCATAATCAGATAAGATACTTTCATCTATATAGATGTCATCTGTCTCTTCATTTTTTTCTTCTAAGGAAATTTCTTCAGTTGGTATATCTTCTGTTTTCTC
>JALUMZ010000116.1 GCA_027055635.1 Campylobacteraceae bacterium | reverse complement strand
ATCTTAAAGAGATTACCTCTATAGCAGAGTCTATTTCTATGGGTAAACTCACTGTAAACTATAGAGCGAAGGGAGATGATGATAGATTAGGGTATGCTATCTTGGAGATGATTACTTACTTAGAGACAATACTCAAACAAGCAAATGCAATCTCACAAGAGGACTTTAGCCGTTCCATAGAGGTAAAATCAAAGGATGATGAACTTGGATTTGCACTAGAAACGATGACAAATATGTTACGAACTTCAAGCCTGAAAAATAAAAACGAGATCTATTTTAGTGAGGGGGTGGGTGCGTTTAGTGATGCACTCTCGGGTATGAGCGATACTTTAGAGCTAGCAAAAACAGCGATAACTTTAACATGTAGATATGTAAATGCTAGTAGAGGCGTTGTCTATACTTTTGATAAAGATGCGGGCGAACTTAGTTTAATCGCATCATTTGCTTATACTACGCGTGAAAATCTCTCCAACAAGTTTAAATTGGGAGAGGGAATAGTAGGACAGGTTGCCCTAGAGCGAGAGTCTATACTCCTTAAAAATGTTCCAGATGATGCGTATTCTATTGAGAGTGGCACAACTGTAGCAAAAGCGAAAGAGGTTTTTGCTTTTGCCCTGATTCATGAGGGAGAGCTTTTTGGAGTTGTTGAGCTTCTTAGTTTGGAAGGTTTTAATGAAGTGCAAGAGGAGTACTTAGCAAAAACAGCCTCTGTCTTTGCTACTGCTTTGCATACTACAAGTCAAAACTCTCAGATAAAAACGCTTTTAGAAAAATCTCAAGAGGCTTTTGAAGAGCTACAGACACAGAGTGAAGAGTTACAAGAGTCAAATGTTCAAATGGAAGAGCAACAACAGCAACTCAAACTACAGTCGCATGAACTGCAGGTGAAAAATGAGACTTTAGCCCAAGCAAAACAAGAGATAGATAAAAGAGCAGATGATTTAGAAAAAGCATCTAAATATAAAAGTGAGTTCTTAGCAAATATGAGCCATGAGTTGCGTACACCGCTAAACTCCATCATACTCCTCTCAAAACTCTTAACACAAAATCAAAACAATACCTTAGATGAAAAAGATGTCGCGAAGTCAGCAGTTATAAATAGAGCTGGAAATGATCTCCTTTTACTTATCAATGACATTTTAGATTTGAGTAAAATAGAGTCTGGAAAAATGGAGCTAGTATATGAAGATGTCCCTTCAAACTTCATCATAGAAGATATGAAAGGGCTGTTTAAAGCTGTTGCAGATGAGAAAGGTTTAGAGTTTACTATAGAAGATAAATTTCAGAAGAGTTTTTCTACAGATAAGGTAAAACTCTCCCAAGTGCTTAAAAATCTTCTCAGTAATGCTTTTAAGTTTACGAAAGAGGGAAGCATCACTTTAGGAATGTATGAAGAGAACAACACTCTAAAAATTTATGTAAAAGATAGTGGTATCGGAATTGCTCAAGATAAACTCTCTACAATCTTTGAAGCCTTTAAACAAGTAGATGGCAGTATAAGTCGAGAGTATGGTGGTACTGGTTTAGGACTCTCTATTAGTAAAACGATTGTTGAGTTAATGTCAGGAGAGATAGCTGTAGAGAGTAAGTTTGGAAAGGGTACAAGTTTTATCATTACACTTCCTTTATCTAAAGAAAATCCCATTCAAAAGCAAACGCCTATGCCTAAAGCAGTTGAGAGTATGAGCAGTAGTGAACAAACAATGCAGCATATACAAAATGAGATAGAATCTACAACTATTTTACAAAGTGAAGAGTTTGATGAGTCTCATGAGCATGAGTTTAGTGGAAAAAACATACTTATCGTAGATGATGACAGTCGAAATATCTTTACGCTTACCTCAACACTTGAGTCTATGGACGCAGAAGTCTATAGTGCTTTTAATGGGCAAGAAGCCTTAGACCTACTAGAAGAAGAGTCCTCTATAAATCTTATACTTATGGATATTATGATGCCTGTGATGGATGGTCTCCAAGCGATGAGAAAGATTAAAGAGATACCAAAGTTTAAAGATATCCCTATTATCGCTATTACAGCCAAAACAATGCCTGAAGATAAACAACTCTGTTTAGATAATGGAGCGAATGATTACCTAGCAAAACCACTGCAACAATCAGCACTTGTATCTATGATAAAAGCGTGGATATAAAAGAGGGTGATACGATTTTTTGATAAGGGAAGTGTTAGCATTATTAGTTTAGAGTTACCAATAACTGCGAATGATATACAAAGTTTACAAGAGGCTTTTAATAGGGAGTATATTGAGTGGAGAGTAGAGTTTGGAAGGGTCTATAGTGTTGATGCAGAGCTTCTAAATATTTTACATCAAGAGATATTTGTCCACTCAAAAAACATTAAGCTTATTGCACATAAGTACAAACTCTCTCGTTATTTTCGCAAGCTTGGGTTTCGTGTCTCTTTTAAATCTCTTTTGAAAAAGGAGAGAGTTTTTATAGATAAGGTTGAGGTAGTCTTAATAGGTGGAAGTGCTGACTCCTCTGCTAAAATTGTAGAGATACTCAAGAGTGTGCACTTGGAAAATATAACGCTTGTAATAGTCCAACATATTGAATCAGATAAGAAAGGCTTGTTTGATGCAATACTTCAGCGTTATACGACTAAAAAGGTAATGTACGCAAAAGATTCTCAAAAGCTTTTAAAGTCGCATATATACTTAGCGCCAAAGGATAAACACCTTACAATCAGGGATGGCTTTTTTGAACTCAGTGATGCACCAAAATATAACTACTCAAAACCCTCTATCTCTTTAAGTTACGAATCTTTTTCAAACTACTACAAAAATAGACTGCTTGTGATTCAAGAGTGTGGATTTGCAAGTGATGGTGTTGATAAGCTACAGCTTGTAAAATCAAATGCTTCTGTGCTACTCATACAAGATGCCTTTGAGTGTGAAGCAAAACCTATGATTACAAATGCTTTAGATATCGGTGCCCAAGATTATGTTTTTTTGCAAGAAGAGATTATAGAGTTTATAAATATGGTAGATAGTAGTTACTTGAAAGAGGGATGGATAGAGTATCTATT
>JALUMZ010000115.1 GCA_027055635.1 Campylobacteraceae bacterium | reverse complement strand
TATAAATCTATTTATTTTTTTAGCAGGGGCACTCACCATACTCTCATTTGGATGGATGGCATGGCAGATTGTTCATGCGTGGAAACTCTATAATCATACGCAAGAGACAGGGGAGAAATTTGATATGGGGAATGTAACACAATAGCAATTTTGGAAAAGATTTAAATTACAAAATCCACTATACTTCTATAAATCACATAGAAGGAGTATAGATGAATCATAACAACATTGTTGAATTTAAACATGTCAAAAAAAGTTATTTCTTAGGTGAAGCTGAGATAAAAGCTCTCAAAGATGTTAACTTTACTGTAGAAAAAGAGAGTTTTACATTTATTGTAGGTAAATCTGGTAGTGGTAAGAGTACACTGCTTAACCTAATGGGTGCTATTGATAGTCCAAGCAATGGTACGATTATTATCAATGGCACAGATATTTCTACGCTGAATGACAATGAACTCTCGGACTTTAGAGCTCAAAACATAGGACATATTTTCCAAAACTTTAATCTCATCCCTGTACTAAACTTGTATGAAAATATAGAATACCCACTACTTATGATTAATATGGAAAAAACCAAACGCGAAGAAAAAGTCAATGCAATCATAGAATCTGTAGGGCTCAAAGGCTTAGAGAAACATGAGCCTTCACAGCTTAGTGGAGGACAAAGACAACGTGTAGCTATTGCACGGGCGTTGGTTAAAAACCCTCTTTTAGTCCTTGCTGATGAACCCAGTGCCAATCTTGACTCTAAAACCAGTGAAGAGATACTTGCACTGATGAAGCAGATGCAAGAGACCTATAAAACCACTTTTATTTTTGTCACACATGATAGAGATATATTGGACAAAGCAACACACACCTATGAACTCAAAGATGGTGTATTAGGAGTAAATCATGATAAATAGTATAAAAATAGCCTACAGAAATGCCTTTAGAAACAAACGCAGAACACTACTTAGTATCTTAGCCATAGCCATAGGTGGATTTGCCTCTTTAACCATAGGCTCTTTTGTGAATTCAGTCAATCAAGGCATACGAACACAAACAGCCAGAGATGGTGGACATATCCATATCCATACCAAAGGCTATTTCAATTTTGGTACAGGAAAAACGGATAAATATACCATTAATGACTATACAACAGTTATGAATCTTATAAAAAACAGCAGTATTGGCAGTGATATTGCTGTAATGACACCTGTACTGCAAGTCTCTGGCATCGCAGGGAACTATGCGAAGAATGCTTCTCAAACCTTTATTGGTATAGGACAAATCTATAAAGACCAATTAGAGATGCAAAAATGGGATGGCTACAAAATAGATATGCCCTCACCCAAAACACCACTAAGTAAAAATAGTACAAGTGCCTACATAGGAAAAGGTTTGGCTATCAATCTTAGTTTATGCGAAAAGCTACATATAAAAGGATGTGTAGAAGAAGTGAAAAAAATCAATAATAATCCTATAGATAGTGATATAAGTGACTTTATGGAAGAAGGAAAAATTTCAGATAAAGCAGAAGTGAGCCTGTTAGTAGCCTCATCTTCAGGTGCACCAAACATTGCCAATATAGCAGTAGAGAATGTATGGTCTAAAACACAAAAAAATTTAGATGATATGTTTATTGCCCTACCTCTGAAAGAGGCACAAGTTTTACTTTATGGTGAGAAAAACAATAAGGCTTCCGCTATCAATATACAGTTGAAATCTTATGAAGAAATGCCTAAAATAATCGCCTCATTAAAAAAATTATTTAAAGAGAAGAAATTAAATCTTGAGATAATAGACCTACAAACATTTAACCCTGAGGTACAAAAAGTCATTGGTATTTTTGGTGTAATTTTTGGTTTTGTTTCAATTATCATAGGGCTTATTGTTGTATTTACCATTTCCAATACTATGACCATGAGTATCATGGAGCGATATAACGAAATAGGCACACTACGCTCTATGGGACTTCGACGCTCTATGATACGGAGATATTTTGTTCTAGAAGGAAGTATTATTGGTATTATCGGAGCTTCTATAGGTGTTGCATTAGCGTATATTGTAACTACTCTTATTAACAGTGTAGGACTTATGTGGTCGCCACCCAATACAGCTGTAGAGACACAGCTTGTACTCTCTATGAACAATATAGCACTTGTTGTTTTTGTGTGGTTATTTTTGATTTTTGTCAGCACCATCTCTTCATTAGTGCCTGCAAGCAGAGCATCAAAAATGCCTATTGTAGATGCATTGGGACATCATTAGCAATTTTGGAAAAGCTTTTCTTTTCTAAAAAATATAAAATCTTTATATCAACTCCAAGCCGTTTTACAAAGAATACTTGAAACGGCAGGAAAAATAGGAGGATAATAAGATGATTATCTTAGTAAGACATGCTAAAGTTATCATAAATAGCAGTATTATTCCTGCAAAAGATATGGGAACTTTTATTAGAAAATACAATGAAACAGATATAGAAAGAGAGTTGCCCAATGGGCTTCCTGAAGCTGATATATACATATCTAGCAAGTTAAAACGCTCTATTGAGTCAACGAAACTACTTGGTAAAGAAGCAGATATAATTGATGGAAGTTTCAATGAAGCTGACTTGCCTTATGCCGATTGGACGTTGATTAAACTCTCAGCTAAGATATGGGCAGCAATTTTTAGAATAGCTTGGTTATTTGGCTATAGCAATCATAGCGAATCCTATCATAATTCTAAAAAGCGTGCCATATTGGCTGCAAACATACTCATAAAGCATGATAAAAATAATCAAACTGTTTTGCTAATGGGACATGGGGTTATGAATAAATTGATTTTAAAAGTTTTAAAGAGCAGAGAATACAGTGTGGGTACAAAAACAGGAAGTGGAAACTGGGGTTATACTATTTTGCAATATAAGCAATAACAAAATAAAGGAGTAAATAATGAAATTGATATTGAACCCTCTGAATAACCCAAAGAATCCATTTGATTTCAAATATTATAGCTCCTAAAAAAATAAATTTCTCATTCTTAGCTATTTTTCTTTGAAATTACCTCCAATTTTTGATTAT
>JALUMZ010000114.1 GCA_027055635.1 Campylobacteraceae bacterium | reverse complement strand
GTTAAAAGAGCTTTTTGAGCTTGCATTAAAAGAGTTGGATGCAACAGCAGATATGATGGTGGGAGAGCCTACTATCTCAAAATTTGATAAAAGTGATGATGGCATAGATGTAGAGATTAAAGTATCTTTTAGACCAACTGTAAATATAGATGGATACAAAGATTTGGTTCCTGAGTATAAGATGCCAAGAATTATGAAAAAAGATGTTGATGAAAGAGTTGCCCAAATGCTAAAAGCTGTTGCTCCTTTGAAGAAGATAGAGGAGGATAGAGGACTTAAAGATGGCGATTTTGCTCTGATAGATTTTGAAGGATTTATAGAAGGTGTTCCTTTTGAGGGCGGTAAAGCACAAGAGTATCAGCTTGAAATTGGTAGCGGCTCTTTTATACCTGGTTTTGAAGCAGGTTTGATTGGTCTTAAGGCGGGTGAAAACAGAGATATTAAGGTTACATTTCCCGAAGATTATAATAGTAAAGACTTAGCTGGAAAAGAGGCTGTATTTAAAGTAACACTGCATGAGATACAGGCAAAAGATATAGATGCGACTCCTGATACAGATGCTTTAAAAAAACTACTTCCAGGTGTTGAAGAGCCGACAGTGGAGAAGCTGGAAGCAGAAGTTAAAAAACAGCTAAAAAATGAAAAACTAGCAAAATTATTTACCCAAGAGGTAAAACCAAAATATGTTGATGCTCTACTAAAAGAGATTGAATTTGCCATTCCTCAAAGTATTGTAGATCAGGAAATTGATTTGCAGGTTAGAAATATATTTTCAAAAATGAGCGAAGATGAAATAAAAGAGTATTCCGAAAATCCTGACAAAATAGAGGCCAAAAGAGCGGAATTTGCTGATGAAGCCAAGAGTAGTGTGAAGTTAACTTTCTTGGTTGATGAGCTAGCAAAGGCTGAAGAGATAAAAGTTGATGACCAAGAAGTGATGCAAATGATCTACTTTGAGGCTATGCAACAAGGTCAAGATCCAAAGCAGTATTATGAATATTATGAAAAACAAGGTGTGCTCCCTGCCGTTAAGATGTCAATAGTAGAAGATAGACTTTTTACCAAAATTTTCACAAAAGACGAAACAGAAGAAAAAGAAGCTGAAGAAAAATAATGAGTTATGTTCCAGTAGTAGTAGAAAAAACGGGTAGAGGCGAAAGAAGTTATGATATATACTCAAGACTATTAAAAGATAGAATTATCATGTTGAGCGGGGAAATTAATGATGCTGTTGCATCGTCAATCGTGGCACAACTTCTATTTTTGGAGGCGGAAGATCCCGAAAAAGATATATATCTATATATAAATTCTCCCGGAGGTGTCATAACGAGTGGATTTAGTATATATGATACTATGAATTACATAAGACCAGATATCAGTACGATATGTATAGGTCAGGCTGCTTCGATGGGAGCATTTCTCCTAAGTTGCGGCACAAAAGGCAAGAGATATGCTTTGCCAAACTCTAGAATCATGATACATCAGCCATTAGGTGGTGCACAAGGTCAAGCAACAGATATAGAGATACAGGCAAAGGAAATTTTACGCCTAAAAGAGGTGTTAAATAGTATATTGGCCAAAAATTGTAACCAAAAAGTTCAAAAAATACTCAAAGATACAGAAAGAGACTTTTTTATGAGTGCAAAAGAGTCAGTTGAGTATGGATTGATAGATAAAGTTTTAGAAAAAAGTTTCAAATAAGATTAGGGGGTTTTGAATGGTTCGTCTAAGCAAAGACAAATTAAAAGGTGGATCGGAGTCTAAGAAGAAGCAGGGCTCTGACATAGATACAAATACCATTCAAAATCCCAATGAAGAGTTAGAAAAATTTTCTTTGCAGGTGCTAAAGTCTATGGCAAATGGAGGTGTTCCCTCAACGCCTAGCAATTTTCAAGTATATTTTGAAAAACTTCTTGAGAGTAAACCAATAACATTTAAAAAAAGAATTAAAGAGTATCTCAATGATGATGAAATGGATGCTGATGAATATAGGGCCAAACTTGAAAAAGAGATTAAAAAGGGCTTTATACAAGTAAAGGAAATAGTGAGGGTTGTGTCAACAATCTATAAAAATCTAAATATAATGAAAAAGATTTTTAAAAGAAGAGGTGATGAGCTTAAATCTAACTCTAGCCAACTCTCTATAGATAGCACGCTTGGAAAGTTAAATGATGATATAGAAAAATTAACACTTTTAACACAAAGGCAGATGAATACCTTAAAGGAGCACTACTCAAAGACTGTTGATATACTCAAAAATGTTGAGGATAAAGCTATATTTGACTCAAAATACTCCGTATATAATAAAAAATATTTTTTATATGCCTTAGAGAAGGAGTTGGATGCCATAAAGCTATATAATCATAAAAGCACAGTTGTTTTAGTTAAGGTAAAAGATAAAGTTCTAGATAAGATGGTCACAACAAAAGAGAGAGAAGCACTAAGAAGAAATATAGCTAAACTATTGATGAAAACATCAAGAAGAAGTGATACAGTTGCTCATTATGATAGCGGTATATTCGCAGTTTTAATGAGACATACCGATCTAGATAGTGCAAAAAAAGCGTCTGATAGAATAGCAGAACTTATCTACGGAACAAGCTTTTTTATTGGTGAGATGGAAGTAGAGATGGATATTGAACTCGGAATAGTACCAATTGATGCAAAACACAATACAGAAGAGATTGTTGTGGCTGCTCTAGATGTATTACCTAAAACGGGGAAAGACAAGGATATTTATCTTGTGGGAGAATTTGACGGGAGGAGTGTTTAAAAAATGATTAGAGATATAATTGTATATCCAGATAATAGGCTTAGAAAAGTGTCTAAAGATGTTTTAAAATTTGACACAGAACTACACTCTCTTTTAGATGATATGTACGAAACCATGATTGCAAAAGAGGGAATAGGATTAGCTGCTATACAAATTGGTATAGATAAAAATATCTTACTCATTAATCTTGCAGATGAAGAGGGCAGGCAAAACAAAGAAGATCTTCTTGAAGTGATAAATCCTAAAATAAATCGCCTAGAGGGTAGTGAAATATATCAAGAGGGTTGCTTGAGTATTCCAGGTTATTATGATGATATAAAAAGAGCCAAACAGATAAATGTTGAATATTTCGATAGGTTTGGTAAAAAAATTGTAAGAGATTTAGATGGTTTGCTAGCTATAGCAATGCAGCATGAAATGGACCATTTAAAAGGACATCTGTTTATAGAAAAACTTTCATACTTAAAACGAAAAAAATTTGAAAAAGAGTGGAAAAAGAGACTCAAAGCAGGCAAATAGCAGTGCCTGTCAAAAAAGTTAAAGAGGCATTTTGTGCTACGCTAGACTTTAACATAGCAAAAAAAATTACAGTCGAATCAACTTTTATAAGAGCGCTACCCGGTTTCTCTATAGTTGGTATGGCAAATCAAAGCATACAAGAGTCAAAAGACAGGATAAAATCAGCACTGCTGTCTATTGGATTCAAGTTTCCTTCACAAAAGATTACTATAAGCCTTTCACCAAGTGATATAAAAAAAGAGGGCGGGCATTTTGACTTAGTCATAGCTCTGTTGATAGCATTTCAGAAAACTAGCTCTACATGTAGAGGGTTCTTTGTCTTTGGAGAATTGGGACTTGATGGCAGAGTAAAGGCAACTTCAGCTATATTTCCTATGCTTTTATCGCTTGCTAGAGCATATAAAGATGTGAGCATTGTATTACCACTAGAGATGGTTGAAAAAGCTTCGCAGATAAAGGGTATAAAGATATATGGTGTATCTACTCTGAGTGAAGCCGTAGAATTTTTCAAAGAGAAGAGATATGAGTTGCCATATAAGCACGCCCAAGTAAAAGAGTTTTTTGATGAAAAAATTAACATTGATGGCAAAGAGTACTTTTATGATACTGATTTTCCACTTGATTTTAAAGATGTAAAAGGACATAAGTTTTTAAAAAGAGCTATGTGTATTAGTGCTGCGGGTATGCACAATATCTTACTTGAGGGAAGTCCGGGGTGCGGTAAGAGCATGAGTATCAAGAGGCTTAGATATATACTCCCTCCTGTCAGTATAGAGGAGGTATTAGAGTCTCAAGTATATAAATCCATAAATCAAGAAAATGAAAATCTTAGTGCAAAAAGAGCATTTAGAGCACCACACCACAGTAGTAGTAAGCCTAGTATATTTGGAGGTGGAAGTTCAAGAGCTATAGCAGGAGAAGCTGCTCTAGCACACAATGGCATACTTTTTTTTGATGAGCTGCCTCACTTTTCAAAGCAGATTTTAGAGAGCCTCAGAGAGCCTTTAGAGAATCATAAAGTGTTGATTTCTAGGGTTAATACAAAGATAGAGTATGATACAAAATTTTTGTTTGCAGCTGCCCAAAATCCTTGTCCTTGTGGCAATCTTTTTAGTAAAGTCAGAGAGTGTAGATGTTCAGATTTAGAAGTTGCAAGATATAAATCCAGAATTTCAGATCCTATTTTAGATAGAATAGATCTATATATACTTGTAGATGAGGATTTTTCCAAGACAGAAACTGATGACTCCAAAGATATGTTTAAAACCGTACTTAAGGCTTTTATCTTTCAGAAAAAAAGAGGGCAGGTTGAGTTAAATGCAAATCTAAATGAACAAGATATAGGTAGATATTGCATATTGGATGATGAGGCGCAGGGTATTCTTGATATTGCTATCAGTAGATATGGATTAAATCAAAGAAGCGTAAGTAAGGTGCTTAAAATTTCAAGGACTATAGCAGATATGGAAGAGAAGCAAAATATAGAAAAAAAACACTTGCTTGAAGCTTTAAATTATAGGAAAAGATAATGCAAAAAATATTTGAAGAGGTTCTGAGTTTAGACCAAAAGTGTTATGAGAAGTTTGCGCTTAGCGAAGATCTGTTGATGGAGCACGCCGCAGAGTATTTGGCTCAAACTATTAGAAAAAGAGTGAAAAAAGGGGGCACTATTGTATTCTTGTGTGGTCCGGGAAATAATGGTGGAGATGGAATAGCTTGTGCTAGAATTTTACATAAAGAGTACAGTGTGAGCATAGTTCTACCCTATGGCGCAAAATCTAAAATGGCTAGATTACAACTAAAAAGGTATGAGTTGGTTGGTGGTCAAATTTATAATCTAGTGGAAGAGGCAGAAGCATATATTGATGCACTATTTGGATCAGGCTTAAGTAAAAAATTAGATGAGAAATCGTGTGAATTAATAAAATATATAAATGCTCAAGAGGCTATAAAGATCTCTTGTGATATCCCAAGTGGAATTGGCAATAATTTTATTTCAGATGAAGTATTTAGAGCAGATATGACTGTAAGCATGGGGGCACTTAAACTCCCTATGTTTGAGGACTTTGCAAAAGACTTTGTAGGAGATGTAGAGGTTGCAAATCTTGGAGTATCAAGGGATATATATGAAGCAGACAGCGATATTTATCTCCTTGGCAAAGAGGATATGAATTTGCCGCTTAGAGATAAGAAAAATACAAATAAAGGCTCCTTTGGGCACACATGTGTAGTTGCAGGAGATAAGAGCGGTGCTGCTATTTTAGCTGGAACTTCTGCGCTAAATTTTGGCTCAGGACTAGTTACGCTTATGAGTAGAGATTCTCTTTTTATTCCCCCTTACCTCATGCACTCAAACAGTATTCCAAAAAATACCACTTCGATAGTTATTGGTATGGGACTTGGAGATGTGGGAGTGGATTTTGAGCTTTTGACTACAAATAATTGTCCTCTCGTTGTAGATGCTGATATTTTTTATGATACTAATTTGCCTGAATTGTTAAGAGGGAGAACAGATGTGGTATTAACGCCCCATCCAAAAGAGTTTGCATCTTTGCTTAGGATATGTAATTTGGGTGATATAGAGGTAAAAGATATACAATCCAATAGATTTAAATATGTTGGGATTTTTATGAATCACTTCCCGGATATTACATTGGTTTTAAAGGGCGCAAACACTATCATAGCCAGTAAAAAGCAGATGTATATAAGTATAGAGGGCACAAATATCCTCTCCAAAGGTGGAAGTGGCGATGTGTTAAGTGGAATGATAGGCTCCCTTTTGGCTCAAGGGTATAGTGGTAAAGATGCTGCTATTACCGCAGTATTGGCTCATAGTATCGCTGCAAATAGTGTACAATATAATAACTATGCTCTAAATCCTATAGATATCTGCAAGGAGATAAAGTGTTTGTAAAAAAGATAGCTATTCTTTTTAGCGGTAGTGGTACAAATTTGGAAAATTTACTAAAAAAACTTCATAAAAAAGAGTTTGGTAATTTTAAGATTGAAGTCGTAAAAACAATATGCAATAATCCAAATGCTGGAGGTATTGATAAGTCTAGAAAATACAGTATAGAGCCTTTGATAATAAATCATAAAAATTTTAAGAGCAGAGAAGAGTTTGACGCTAAATTAGTAGATGAGATTAAGAAAAGTGGGGCGCAACTAACTGTTTTAGCAGGGTTTATGAGATTTTTAACACCTATTTTTACAAAAAATATAGATGCTATTAATCTGCACCCATCACTCTTGCCACTCTTTAAAGGAGGACATGCTATTGAGGAGAGTTTTTACTCTGAAATGAAAATTGGAGGTATAACAGTTCATTATGTTAATGAAGAGTTAGATGGAGGTGCTATAATAGCGCAAAAATGTTTTGAAAAACAAAAGGATATGTCTTTGGAACAATATGAAATTAAGATTCATGAACTGGAATATGAACTGCTTCCAAATGTTGTCAAGGAAATATTGTTAAAAAATTGATATTTCCTTGACAAATAAGTAAAATTTGTGTAGAATTTCACCCTTAAAATACGGTTTATTATTGTATTTTATTCGGGGCGTAGCGCAGTCTGGTTAGCGCACCTGGTTTGGGACCAGGGGGTCGAAGGTTCGAATCCTTTCGCCCCGACCATTTTTTGGTAAATCTGGTGAGTGTAGCTCAGTTGGTTAGAGCATCGGGTTGTGGTTCCGAGGGCCGTGGGTTCGAATCCCATCATTCACCCCATTGTCTTTGGCGAGTATTGCGCTCGTAGCTCAATTGGATAGAGCAACGGACTTCGGATCCGTAGGTTGTAGGTTCGACTCCTGTCGGGCGCACCACCTTAAACCGAGATAGATGCGCTCTTAGCTCAGCTGGATAGAGCAACGCCCTTCTAAGGCGTAGGTCGCACGTTCGAATCGTGCAGGGCGTACCATTTAATCGTCTCGAATCTAATGAACAAAGTTCATCAGATTTTCAGCCACTAAAGCTTCGACTTAAAGTCGAGAATTGCTTATTTAATGGCTTGAGATTTTATCTTACTATTGTTGTGCGGATGTGGTGAAATTGGTAGACACGCCAGACTTAGGATCTGGTGCTTCACGGCGTGGAAGTTCGAGTCTTCTCATCCGCACCATCCCTTAAATATGGCTTCATCTAAAATTTCCTCTGCAAATTATATAATATTGACAAACTGTTATCGCATAGGAACGCAGTAGATGGTGAGTTATGCCAATGAGTAAAAGATAAGTTATCGTTCGAGTTTATTAGACTATCTTCTATTAAAATTTATTATTCTTGGTTGAGATTGAAATTATTATATTCAGATAAATTTTAAAAGTTAAGTTTTAACTTATTGTGATAAAATAATTCTTCAGAATAAAAAGGATTGTTGTGAAAAATGTTGTATGGGTATTATTATTTATGATTGTGAGTATATATGGGGATGTGAGCACTACAAAAAGAGCTATGGATGAGTATAAAAAAGGCAATATCAATAAAGCTATAAAACTTCTAGAAAAATCTTGTAGCTCTAAAGAAGTAAATGCTTGTATAAATTTGGGCTATATATATGTGCGGGGATTATCTGTTAAAAAAGACTATGTTAGAGGATTTACTCTTCTTAAAAAAGCTTGTGATAGCGGAAGCAATAAAGGGTGTGTGGTCTTGGGAAATTCTATGATAGAAGAAGAGGGTAACCTTTGGTACAATTTTCAAAAAAGTAAAAATCCTACAACAGAGGATAAAAAGCAACATAGTAAAAGATTAGGGATAGCTATGGGTTTTTTGAAAAAGGCATGTGAAAAAGGCTCGGTTGTCGGATGTAATAGTTTGGGAGGAGCTTATTGGAATAATATCCAACAAAATGGTGGGATTAAGAAATTTCCAAAATTAGCAAAAAAAGCATTTTGGGCGCTTACCAAGGCGTGCGATTTAGGAGATATAAGAAGCTGTATGCAACTCGGTTATACTTATGAGAATTTAGATGAAAAATACTTCACAAAGGCAAGTAATCTATATAAAAAAGCATGTGATTTGGGTTATAAAAAAGCTTGTAATGACTATAAAAGATTGCATGGAGCAGGATATTAAGTACCTAACCAGAAGTAACACCAATTAATAGAAACTAGGAAAGGTCACTTCTGGCTAGGTACTTAGATTTTCTTTTGCATGTAGAGATAAGGATTTATGATGGATATAGTGTTGGCTTCTGGCAATAAAGGTAAAATAAAAGAGTTTAAATCATATGTAAAAGAGTTTAATATTCTTGCATTCACTGATATTATGGAGCCATTTGAGATTGTTGAGAATGGAAAAAGTTTCAAAGAAAATGCACTGATTAAGGCTAGAGCGGTATATAAAAAACTAAAAGATAAAAATATGGTGGTTATGGCAGATGACAGTGGTATATCTGTCAATATTTTAGGCGGGAAACCTGGGATATATAGTGCAAGATATGCGGGCAAAAATGCCACAAGCGAGCAAAATCTTGATAAACTCATAGAAACAATAAGAGAAAAAAAGTTGAAAAGAACCCCAGCTTTTTATACAGCTGCGATTGCTATCGTAAGTAAGAGGGGTGAATTTTGTGTGCATGGGTGGATGTATGGGGATATTATAGACGAGAAGAGAGGGGAGAATGGCTTTGGATATGATCCGATATTTATACCTTTGGGATTTCAAAACACTTTGGGTGAACTTGGGGAAGAGGTAAAAAGAGAATTTTCTCATCGCTCAAAGGCACTTGAATTGGCAAAAATCATAATAAAAAGTTTTGCAAGGAAGAAGTAATGGCTAGAGTACTGATAATTGGAGCAGGTGGCGTCAGCAGAGTTGCTACAAAAAAGTGTGCTATGAATAATAAAGTTTTTACCAAAATCATATTAGCGAGTAGAACCAAATCAAAATGCGATATGATAGCAAAAGAGATATTTGACGAGCTACATGTAGAGATAAAAACAGCACAGATAGATGCAGATAATATAGACGAGCTTATAGCCCTCATAGAGGGTACAAAGCCGGATTTAGTGATGAATATAGCTCTTCCTTATCAGGATTTAACTATTATGGATGCATGTATAGAGTGTGGTGTGGATTATCTTGATACTGCTAATTATGAGCATCCCGATACGGCAAAGTTTGAGTATAAAGAGCAGTGGGCAAGAGACGAAGGATTTAAAAAAGCCGGCATAATGGGACTTCTTGGGAGTGGATTTGATCCGGGAGTTACAAATGTTTTTTGTGCTTATGCTCAACAGTATCTTTTTGATGAGATAAACTATATAGATATACTTGATTGTAATGCAGGAGATCATGGATATCCGTTTGCTACTAATTTCAATCCGGAGATAAATTTACGAGAAGTGAGCGCAAATGGCAGATATTGGGAAAAAGATGAGAATGGCAAAGGAAGATGGATAGAGACAAAACCATTGGAAATTAAAATGGTTTGGGACTATCCCGAAGTTGGAAAAAAAGATAGTTATCTGATGTACCATGAAGAGATGGAATCGCTTAGCAAAAATATAAAAGGCTTGAAAAGGATAAGATTTTTTATGACTTTTGGGCAGAGTTATCTGACGCATATGAGATGTCTGGAAAATGTTGGTATGCTTGGGATTGATGAAGTAGAAGTTGATGGTGTCAAAGTAGTGCCATTACATCTACTAAAAGAGCTTTTGCCTGACCCCGCTAGTCTAGGAGCTAAAACAGTTGGAAAAACAAATATTGGCTGTGTGATTGAAGGCGTAAAAGCTGGAAAAAGAAAAAAAGTTTATATATATAATGTTTGTGATCATCAAGCCTGTTATAGAGAAACGGGGGCTCAAGCAGTCAGCTATACTACCGGAGTTCCTGCTATGATTGGTGCAAAAATGATACTTGAGGGTATATGGAATGGTTCAGGAGTTTTTAATATGGAAAATTTTGATGCCAAACCATTTATGGATGAGTTAGATAAACAGGGTCTTCCTTGGAAAATTATGGAGATGGAGTGATTAGTTAAGCATGTCCGCATGCCCAAAATATATGGAATCCCCTTCTCTTTTAAGCAGACTTCTTAGTATATTTTTTGCTTTTATCTTGGTTTCATAATCAAAATATATCATCATATTCCTTGAAAAAATAAAGTCAAATTTCCTAAGATTTTGAAGGCTTTTGTCAAATATATTGATACGCCTAAATGTAACTTGATTTTTTACAATATCTTTTAAAATATACTGTTTGTCATCTTTTAAAAAGTATTTTTCTTTTAATTCTTTGCTGATCTTGTGCAGATTTCGTTCCCTATAAGTTGCTAGCATTGCTTTGTTGATGATAGTTTCACTGATATCAATTCCTACAATATGAAAATCTGCCGGTTTAAATCCAGCTTCTAGCATCATGATGGCTATTGTATAAGGCTCATCTCCTGATGAGCTTGGTGCGCACAGTATTTCTACTTTGAAACCCAATGTTTTCGCTTTTTTAATCATAGTTTCTATCTGTTTGGTTTCTCTAAAAAAATAGGTCTCATTTACAGTAAGGTAGTCTATCACTTCTTGCTTTAAGGAGAAGTCTTTTTTGACAGAATCTAGTAGTTCTTCAAAACTATATATATTTTTTTTCCTACAAAATAGTTTAAGTTTGTTTTTTATAATATCTTTTTTATTGAAGAAATCAATTCCTATCTCATTTTTTATATAGAGTATAAGCTGTTCTATATTTGAAAAGTCCTCCTCTATTGGCAGAACTTTTTTCTCTCTCTTAGGCTCTCTTCTAAAGAAACCAAACATTAAAAACTCCTAATTTCATCACAAATTTCAAAAATATTCAACTGAGGTGCTTGTGGATTTAGCTCGTGGGCAGCTTTAGGCATGCCATACACAATAGCACTCTCTTGGCTTTCATATATACATGTAGCGCCACTTTTTGCTAAATTTAGTGCTCCTTTTGCTCCATCATCGCCAATACCGGTCAAAACTATACATAATATTTTAATCTTTGTTGAAATTTTTACAAGAGAATTAAATAGTAAATCTATATTTGGTGTATAATTAAGAGTTGTATCGTCTTTTTTTGCTCTAATACCTTGGCGGTCTTTCATGATTTCATAATTTTCATCGAGAATATAGACTTTTCTATTTCTAAGGAGTTGATTATTTTTAAGAAGCAGGACATCTATTTGTGAG
>JALUMZ010000113.1 GCA_027055635.1 Campylobacteraceae bacterium | reverse complement strand
TATCGATACTCTGTTTTGTGAATTTTATGTTTTTGAGTCCTAGAGCATATTTTTTTGAAAGCTTAAGAAGATCGTCTAAATTTTTTACATCTCTAAAATCATTTTTTATAGATTCATTGCTTAATATTTTATCCATTTTGTCTGAAAATTTAGGAAAATTGTTACCTTTATCACCATTTTTTAAAAGGTTGATGATGTTTAAAATATCGCTTAATAAAAGTTCATCAGAGGATTTTTGTTTATCACCATGTTTTATGAATTTTTCAGCCTTATCACTAGAAGTAGCTATCTCTATATCTTGTTTGGATGATATTTTAGAGCTCTCTTCTATTTGGCCAAAAAGTATAGATATAAAATCTAAATTATCACTTTTTTCCCCAGAAACTATATCTTTTGCAACGCCATTTTTCGGTATATTTTTGGTCTCAGAACCAGAGCTTAAAAGAGTTACTAAACTGTTCATACATATGCCTTATAAAAAGATATATGTTATAAAAGCAATTATCATTCCAAAAATCTTCACAAACAGTTTTATCTTTTTAAAGAAAATTTTGGGTATAATGCAATCCTTATATAAGTGACCTTACGCACTATAATGAGCAAAGTTCGTTATAGTGGCAGGGACTAAAGTCCCTACAACCCCCTAAAAGCTTGCGAAAAGTAGGACTTTTTGAGAAAAAATGCATAAGGTTGGTTAGATATTTAAAAGCGATAAATCAGGAGAAATTTTTGCAAGAGTTTAGAAATATTGCTGTGATAGCACATGTCGATCACGGAAAAACTACATTGGTAGATGAATTGTTGAAGCAATCAGGTACATTTACAGAGCACCAGAAAGTTGATGAGAGAGTTATGGATAGTAATGATTTGGAAAAAGAGAGAGGTATAACAATTCTTTCAAAAAATACTGCCATTCACTATAAAAATTTAAAGATAAACATAATAGATACTCCGGGTCATGCCGATTTTGGTGGTGAGGTTGAGAGAGTTTTAAAGATGGTTGACGGTGTTTTACTTTTAGTAGATGCCCAAGAAGGTGTAATGCCTCAAACAAAATTTGTACTTAAAAAAGCACTTTCCCTAGGCCTAAGACCTATAGTTGTTATAAATAAAATAGATAAACCAGCAGCAGATCCTGAGAGAGTGGTTGATGAAGTTTTTGACCTTTTGGTGGCACTTGATGCAAATGATGAACAGTTGGAATTTCCTGTTGTTTATGCGGCGGCGAAAGAGGGTTATGCCAAGTATAATATGGAAGATGAAAACAAAAATCTAGAACCTCTTTTTGAGACTATATTAGAGTCTGTTCCACTCCCTACAGGTTCTGCTAACAATGCACTGCAACTTCAAGTTTTTACACTTGATTATGATAATTATGTAGGAAAGATAGGAATTGCAAGGATATTTAACGGAGTAATTAAGAAAAATCAAAGTGTTATGGTAGCCAAAGCAAATGGTGAAACTATAAAAGGAAGAATTTCAAAACTTATAGGGTTTAACGGGCTAGATAGAGTCGATATAGATGAGGCCAAAAGTGGCGATATCGTAGCAATTGCGGGATTTGAAGCATTAGATGTTGGCGATAGCGTAGTAGATCCAAATAATCCTATGCCACTTGATCCACTTCATATAGAAGAGCCGACACTCTCTGTAGTTTTTGCAGTAAATGACTCACCTTTTGCAGGATTAGAGGGAAAATATGTAACTTCAAATAAGCTTGATGAGAGATTGGAAGCCGAGATGAAGACAAATATCGCTATGAAGTATGAAAATGCAGGTGAGGGAAAATTTAAAGTCTCAGGTCGTGGTGAACTTCAGATAACTATACTAGCAGAAAATATGAGACGAGAGGGTTTTGAGTTTTCACTTGGTCGCCCTGAAGTTATAACAAAAGAGGAGAATGGTGTCAAAATGGAGCCTTATGAGCATTTGGTTGTAGATGTTCCAGATGAACACACAGGTGTAGTTATAGAGAAGCTAGGAAGAAAGAAAGCTGAGATGATGGCTATGAATCCAACAGGAGACGGACAAACAAGGATAGAGTTTGAGATACCGGCTCGTGGACTTATCGGCTTTCGTGGGCAATTTTTGACTGACACTAAAGGCGAGGGTGTGATGAACCACTCATTTTTAGAGTTTAGAAGCTTAAGCGGTGCGGTAGAGCATCGTAAAAATGGAGCTCTTATCTCTATGGAAGATGGTGTTGCGCTTGGATATTCACTCTTTAATCTTCAAGATAGAGGTACACTCTTTATCGGACCTCAAACAAAAGTCTATAAAGGTATGATTATCGGTGAGCATGCAAGACCAAATGATTTGGATGTGAATCCGATCAAGGGTAAGAACTTAACAAATGTAAGAAGTAGTGGTGCAGATGAAGCTATAAAACTCGTTCCGCCAAGAGATATGAACTTAGAGCTAGCACTAGAGTGGATAGAAAATGATGAATTGGTAGAAGTGACTCCAAACACCATAAGAATAAGAAAAAGAATATTAGATGCTACTAAAAGAAAGAGAGCATCAAGGTAAGATTAGAAAAGTATCTTTAGTTTGTAGAGACTCTAAAGTCTCTACAAACTAATATTTATTTTATTGCTTCAAGAGCTCCAGAGTAGTTTGGCTCTTCTGTGATTTCAGGAACTATCTCTTTATAAGTTACAACACCATCTTCGTTTACTACAAAAATAGCTCTACATGTAACACCGGCCAAAGGACCATCAGCTACTAAAACACCATAAGAGTTTGCAAAATCTTTGTTTCTAAAGTCACTTCCAACACTTAGATTTTCAATTCCTTCAGTTGTGCAAAATCTACCCATAGCAAATGGAAGATCCATAGAGACTACAGTAACACTAGCATTGTCTATTTTTGCTGCTTCTTCATTAAATTTTCTTGTTTCAGCTGCACATACAGGAGTATCAAGAGAAGGTACAACTACTATGACTTGTTTTTTGCCAGTAGCGCCACCGACTGTAATCTCTCCTAAATCTCCCGACTTCGTCAAAAAGCACTACAAAATTAAATAAAAAGATATAAAAGTGCCTAAAATAGGTACAATTAAATTTCAACTTGCTCTGTAGTGCCCTGTTTACTATTTATTAT
>JALUMZ010000112.1 GCA_027055635.1 Campylobacteraceae bacterium | reverse complement strand
GCAGAAACATCACCTGCTTGTGTTTCTATAATAGGAAGCGCAGTTAGACTACCGGCTCCTAAGTCATCATTTAGTTTTGCAGCTCTCTCAAGCAGTCTTGAGTGAAGATAAAATACATCACCCGGATACGCTTCACGACCAGGAGGACGACGAAGAATCAATGACATCTCACGATAAGCAACAGCATGCT
The DNA here is from genome assembly GCA_027055635.1 of Campylobacteraceae bacterium. Lineage (GTDB taxonomy): Bacteria > Campylobacterota > Campylobacteria > Campylobacterales > Sulfurospirillaceae > JAADIZ01. The sequence continues at coordinate 2,922 of JALUMZ010000112.1, read as the reverse complement.
TACTTAGATCGTCATAAATGATGAGAGCATGTCTTGAATTGTCTCTGAAATATTCACCCATAGTAACACCTGCATAAGGGGCAAGATATTGAAGTGTAGCAGAATCAGCAGCAGCAGCAGCAACTATGATAGTGTATTCCATAGCTCCGTGTTCTTCTAACTTTTTAACAACTTGAGCGATAGTTGACTGTTTTTGACCAATCGCTACATATATACAAACAACACCTTGACCTCTTTGGTTTATGATGGTATCTAGTGCAACTGTTGTTTTACCTGTTTGTCTATCACCAATGATAAGCTCTCTTTGACCTCTTCCGATAGGAACAAGAGCATCAATAGCCTTGATTCCTGTTTGAAGTGGCTCATGTACTGATTTTCTTGCCATAATTCCCGGTGCTTTCTCTTCAACAAATCTAGTCTCACTTGCTTCAATAGGACCTTTTCCATCTATTGGATCTCCTAGAGGATTGACAACACGACCTATCACTGCATCACCTACGGGAACACTGAGAAGTTTACCTAGTCTCTTGACTGAAGTTCCCTCTTTTATATCAGTTCCATTTCCCATGATAACAACACCAACGCTTGACTCTTCAAGGTTTAGAGCTATCGCTCTTTCACCATTTTCAAACTCAACCATTTCACCGGCCATAACATTCTTAAGCCCATAGACATTTGCAACACCGTCAGCTATAGATATAACTTTCCCTGTCTCTTCAACATCTATATTCAGTTCAAAATTTTCAATACGCTCTTTGATTATAGAACTTATCTCATCGGCTTTTATTTTTGCTCCCACAAACTACTCCTTAACTTTCTTTATTTATTTATATTGCTTTTAAAATGTACTCAGACATTTGTGCTTTTAATCGCTCAAGCGAAAAGCTTACTTCTAAACCCAAATCATCAATTTTTACTTTTACACCAGGATACTTTGTATCTGATTTTACTAACTTTATAGTAGAATCAAATTTTTTACTAAAGCTCTCTTCTAGAGCCTCTATCTTTTGAGGTGTTATATCAAAATCACTCATAATAACACCACTAAATTGGTTATTTTTAAGAGCTTCTTGGTATTTTAATTCATTGCATATTTCAGGAATTAAATCCAAACGATTATTTTGACTCAAAAGTTTTAAAAAATTAATAAACTCTGTGTCGCTATTTTCATTCAAAGAGAGTATAAACTCTTCTCTCTTTTTACTATCCATATCCGGTGATTCTATGATATTTTTGAATTTATCTAATTCACATGCGCTGGATAGTTCAAAAAGAGAGTTGTAAACCTCTTCTAGTTTTTTATCATCAAAACTTTTTAAAAGTGCTTTTACATATCTTCTTGCAATTTGATTACTCATTTATGCAACCTTTTTCATAACTATATTTAGTAACTCATCTTTTTCAAGCGAGAGTGAATCTTGTGCAAACACATCATCTAAAATTTCAGATATAGCAACTCTTGTCATCTTTCTCTTCTCTATAGAAGTTTGATCTTCAAAACCTCTTTGTAAATTTTCTAAATCTAGTTCTAGATTTTCAAAAATTTTAGTTTTTAGAATTTCAGTCTCATTTTTAGAATCTTCTAAAATCTTTTTAGCCTCATTTTTTGCTTGAGCCACAAGTGCCTTTGCATCAGATTTTTCTTGTGCAGACTCTTTTAGCTTTTCTTGTATAGAGTTTAGTCTGTCAGCTATAGAAGATCTTCTGCCGGTGAAAAAATCTTTTATAGGATTTGCAGCCAAATAGTATAATATAGCAGCAAAAATAAGAAAGTTTATGGTTCTTGGAATTATATCCGTACCTTCACTGGCTCCATTTTCTCCTGCAGCAAATATGGCAACCGGTAAAATTAAAAATAGTAAATATAGTAGTTTTTTCATATTGTGCCCTTATATTTGATCAAGTTTTGCTCTAACACTGTCTCTAAATTGAGGCATTTGTTCTTGCAAAGCAGTTTTAAATTCAACTCTTTGAGCTTCCAATTCTTCTAAGAATTGAGAATATTTGCTCTCTAGTTCACTCTTTTTAGCTTCTAATTTTTTTAAAGCTTCATCTTTTGCCGCCATTAAAGCAGAATCTTTAATCTCATTTGCTTTAGTTTTAGCCTCCAAAATGATTTTCTCAGCCTCTTTTTTAAAGGTGAGAACCTCATCGCTATTTTTTCCGGCATTATCCAAATCTCTTTTTATGGATTTTTCTCTATTATCCATAAAGCCCAAAAGTGGTTTGTATAATGTTTTATTTAGTAGAACTAACAGAACTAAAAAAACAACAGCAGTTACCAGTAAAAGTGCTGGTACAATATCCAACATATTTTTGCTCCTTTTTATAAATGATTAAAAACGCGTAGATTTTAACATAAATTTATATATTATTTTATTAAATTAAGAAAATTATAACAATTTTTCAAAAAACTTATCTATTTTTTCCTTATCATCCAATACAATTGTTACGCTATTTTTGCCAATTTTGCTTTTAAAACCAATCTCATGGAGTTTTATTTTTATACTTTTCAGCTCAGCCTCAAAGGATTTTACTTTTGGTTTATCTTTGTCTCTCTTATGTCCACTTGATTTTATCTTTTTTACAAGAATTTCTGTATCTCTTACACTTAGTTTTTGTCCTAAAATCGTATTGACTATGCTCTCCTCATCACTATCACTTAATCCTACTATGATTTTTGCGTGTCCTTGGGAGAGTCTGCCATCAGCTAAGAGTTTTTTTGTTTTATCACTTAGCGAGAGAAGTCTGATCGTGTTTGTGATTTGTGTTCTGCTTTTGTGGATAATTTCAGATAATCCCTCTTGGGTGATACTATACTCTTCTATCAACTCTTTGTATGAGATTGCAAGTTCTATGGGATTTAAATCTTCCCTTTGAATATTTTCTATTAGAGCTAGTTCTCTTAAATTTTTGGATTCT
>JALUMZ010000111.1 GCA_027055635.1 Campylobacteraceae bacterium | reverse complement strand
AAAAAACCCCAAGAGCTTCCTCGTATAGTTTTTCATGAAATCACAAAAAATGCCATACAACATGCACTTGACAACCCAAGAAAACTTGATTTTTCAAGCATAAATGCTCAGCAAACAAGAAGACTACTTGATAGGATAGTAGGATACAAACTCTCCCCACTTTTAGCTTCTAAAGTACAAAAAGGCTTAAGTGCAGGGCGTGTTCAAAGCTCAACCCTAAAGATAGTAGTCGATAGAGAAAAAGAGATAAGAGCTTTTAAACCGGTTGAGTTTTGGAGCATAGACGCTCTTTTTAACAAAAATATAGAATCCCTATTGGTTGAATTTGATGCCAAAAAAATAGAAAAAATGACAATCACAAACAGCGATAGAGCAAATGAGATAAAAAACAGACTCTTGGGTGAAAACTTCAGAGTTGGCAAGATAGAGAAGAAGCAGAGAAAAAGCTCTCCAAGTCCGGCTTTTATGACCTCAACCCTTCAACAAAGTGCTTCTAGTTCACTAGGCTTCTCGCCTAAAAAAACTATGATGTTAGCCCAAACACTCTACGAAGGGGTAAAGACGCACAAAGGAACTCAAGGGGTTATCACCTATATGAGAACCGACTCACTAAATGTTGCCAAAGAGGCGATAGAGGCTGCAAGAGAGCAGATTTTAGAAAATTTTGGAGAAAAGTACCTTCCTGCAAAACCAAAATACTATAAATCAAAAAGCAAAGGTGCACAAGAGGCACATGAAGCTATACGACCAACTCTGTTGGATTTTACACCACAAAAAGCAAAGGAGTTTTTAAAACCTGATGAACTAAAACTCTACTCTTTAATCTACAATCGTTTTTTGGCATCTCAAATGAATAGTGCTCTTTTTGAGTCTCAAACACTCATCTTTGAATCCAAAAGCGGGAAATTTAAAGCAAGTGGAAGAAAACTTCTTTTTGATGGATTTTACAGAGTATATGGAGCAAGCGATAAAGACAAACTGCTACCTGATTTGAAAGAGGGGCAAGAGGTCGAGTTAAGCAAGCTAGATGCAAATCAACACTTCACAGAACCACCCTCAAGATACTCTGAAGCCAGTTTGATAAAAAAATTAGAATCCCTTGGTATCGGACGGCCATCTACTTATGCTCCGACAATCTCAACTTTGGTAGCTAGAAGCTATATAACTATAGAGAAAAAACAGATAATTCCAACAGAAATCGCATTTACGGTTATAGATTTGCTAGAGAAAAACTTTCCAAGAGTAGTTGATAGCTCATTTACTTCTGATATGGAAGAGACACTAGACTTAATTGCTATGGATAAGGCAGATTGGCAAAAAACACTCAGTGATTTTTACACTCCTTTTATGGAAAATATAGAAAAAGGAAAGAAAAATATAAAGAGCCTCAAGGTGATAGTGCCTACCGGCGAGATGTGCCCTGAGTGTGGGGCTGAATTGGTCAAGAGAAAAGGAAGATTTGGAGAGTTTATATCCTGTAGCACCTTTCCAAAATGCAAATACACCAAAAATCTAGGCAAAGCAGAAAAAAAAGCCAAAGTGATAGTAGAAGGTGTAAAATGCCCACTATGCGGTGGGGATATAGTGGAGAGATTTTCTCGCAGAGGCAAGTTTTACGGTTGCTCAAACTATCCAAAATGCAAATTTGTCTCAACGCACCAGCCGACAAACAAAAAATGTCCTGAATGTGGAGAGATGATGGTAACTAGAGAACTTAGAAAAAAACAGATTTTTGAGTGTCCAAAGTGTAAATACAAAGAGGATGCCTAATGTCAAAAGAGGTTTTTTTATGCGCTATTAGCAATATCTCTAGTGGGAGTTGTGCTGAAGATTGTGGGTTTTGCACACAAAGCGCAAAGCACCATGCCGATATACAGAGATATAAGCACAAAGAGATAAACCAAATAGTAGAAGAGGCAAAAATTGCGAAAGCAAATGGCGCTGTAGGTTTTTGTCTCGTAACTTCCGGAAAAGGGCTAGATGATAAAAAACTAGACTTTGTCTGTAGAGCTTGCGAAGCTGTAAAAAGAGAGGTAAAAGAGCTTAACATCATAGCCTGCAATGGTCTTGCAAACCTAAACCAACTCAAAAGCTTAAAAAGTGCCGGCGTTGATCTCTATAACCACAATTTAGAAAGCTCTAGGAAATTTTACAAGACTCTCTGCACTACCCACTCTTGGGAGCAAAGGTATCAGACATGCCTACATGTAAAGGAGGCCAAACTTAGACTTGTAAGCGGTGGAATATTTGGGCTTGGTGAAAGTGAAGATGATAGAGTATCGTTTATTCAAAGTATAAAATCGCTAAATCCATTTACTGTTCCTTTAAACTTCTTTCATCCAAATTCTGCACTTCCTATCAAGAAAGAGCCTCTAGATGAAGATTTGGCACTTGCAATTATAAAATATACAAGAAGTGAACTTCCAGATGTTAGATTGATGGTAGCAGGCGGTAGAGAGATTACATTTAAGACAAAGCAAGCACAAATCTTTGATGCCGGCGCAAACTCCATAGTGATAGGCAACTACCTTACAACAATGGGAAACAAACCAAACAAAGATATACAAATGATAATAAATGCCGGATATGATATAGCCCAATACTGCAATGCATGAGATAACTATCATAATCACTATCTCAGTGATTCTCTCTCTTTCTCCTTTTTTCTCCAAATATTTTCATATTCCCTCTCCTGCAGTTGAGATTATATTTGGCTCAATTGCTACTTTTTTTGGATTTCTTAGCGATCACTATCTATTTAATCTGCTTGCCGATGTTGGATTTTTCTATCTTATGTTTATGGCAGGAATGGAGGTGGATTTAAGAATCTTTACAAGCAAAAAGAGATCTGTCATCAAAGAGGGGATTTTATACTTGGTCTTTTTATATGTGATTTCATTTATGGCGATATACTATTTGAATCTTAATAAAATTTTGATAATTTTATTGCCGATGCTATCGGTGGGGCTGATTTTGACTCTATACAAAGAGTATGATAAAGAGACAAAATGGTTAAATTTATCAATGATAGTAGGCACTATGGGCGAGTTAACATCTATCATACTTCTAACTTTGGCCGGTGCTTCACTAGAGTTTGGTTTAGGGACTAAACTATATGAAACCGTAATATATCTGATACTATTTCTCTTATCTATGGTTGTGCTGTTTAGACTTCTAAATATCCTGTTTTGGTGGCATCCTGAACTAAAAACTTTTCTCATGCCCCATGTTGATAAAGAAGAAAAAGACATAAGACTATCTATGGCCATATTTTTCGTTCTCATTGCTATCATGTTATTTTTGCATTTAGAGGTTGCTTTCGGTGCTTTTGTAGCTGGCATTTTCATAAATACCTTTTTTGAACACAAACAAGAATTACCACAAAAGCTCTCATCATTTGGTTTTGGTTTTTTAGTTCCTATATTCTTCATATATATAGGCTCTACATTTGAGCTCAAATCCTTACTATCAACAGATTTAGTATTAAATACTCTCTTGATAACCTCTTTGATGATAGGATCCAGGATTATCGCCTCTTTTGTTTTTATAAATACTCTTAACTTAAAAGAGATATCTCTTTTTGCACTATCTCACTCTATGCCCCTCACTCTTCTTATAGCTGTTGCGACTATTGCATATCATTCACAAAGCATCGATCACTTTACCTATCTCTCTTTTATTTTAGCAAGTATTTTTGAAGTTATTTTTGTTATGAGTAGCATAAAAATTATAAATAGCATAAAAAATTGATATAATTTAATATATCCTGCTTTTTCTAATAAACTATCTTGTAGTATAATGGAAAATGATTGTAAAGGAGAGAATATGAGCAAAGAAAGTATCACAGTTATAGACAACCGAACAGGGGAAAAGTTTGATTTTCCTATACTTCAGCCAACATTAGGACCAGATGTCGTAGATATATCTTCATTTTATAAAGATACCGGTATGTTTACATTTGACAGAGGTTTCACTTCAACAGCAAGCTGTAGATCTAAAATCACCTATATAGACGGGGCAAAAGGTAAATTGATGTATCGTGGATATGATATATCTTATCTTGCTACCAAGAAGACTTTTTTAGATGTCGCATATCTTTTGCTACACAAAGAACTGCCTTCAGAAGAAAAACTCAAAGCATTTCAGTTTGAGTTAAAAAAGAGATCTTATATAAATGAAAGTATGAAGAAACTATTTGATGCATTTCCTGACAATGCTCACCCAATGGCAATACTCTCTTCTGCTATCGCATCTTTATCTGCTTTTTATTCTGATTCTCTAGACATGGATACTCCTGAAGAAGTTATGGAGATGGCACATAGAATCATCGCAAAGATTCCAACTATCGCAGCTTTTTCATATAGATATTCGCAAGGTCATCCTGTCATATATCCTGACTTAACAAAAGGATTTACCGAAAACTTCTTGTTTATGCTAAGAGCGTACCCTCATAACTACATAGAATTAAAACCGATAGAGATAGAGGCACTTGATACTATATTTACTCTACATGCAGACCATGAACAAAATGCTTCAACAACTGCTGTTAGAGTTGTTGCTTCAACTCAAGCACACCCTTATGCTGCCATCTCAACCGGCGTTAGTGCTCTTTGGGGAAGAGCTCATGGAGGAGCAAACGAATCAGTAATTCGCCAACTCGAAATGATAGGAAGCGTAGAAAATGTAGATAAATACATAGCAAAAGCAAAAGATAAAAATGATCCTTTTAGGTTGATGGGCTTTGGACACAGAGTATATAAAAATTTTGACCCAAGAGCTACTATACTCAAAAAGCTAAGAGATAGATTAGTAGATGAATTAGATATAGATTCTCACCTGCTAGAAATTGCAAATAAGATAGAAAAAATAGCACTTAGTGACGAATACTTTGTAAAGAGAAAACTATATCCAAATATAGACTTCTACTCAGGGCTTATTTTAAATGCTCTAAAAATTCCAAAAGAGATGTTTGCAGTAATATTTGTTATGGGAAGAGCTCCGGGATGGATTGCTCAATGGATTGAACTAAAAGAGCAACCGGATATGAAGATTGCCCGTCCTCGCCAACTATATCTTGGACCAGATGAGAAAACACCAAAAGAGTAAGTGATTGGGTAAAACTACTTTAGGGTGATTACATAATCACCCTTATCTTTTTTAAGGTTATAGAGATATTGACCATCTAAAGTCACTACAACTCTATAATACTTGTCATGATTTCCTAGAACAATAGATACAAAAGGTGGCATCCTTACTTTGAAAGTTTTTGTTAAAAAATTTGTATCTCTCCTAAAATCAATGACTATCTTATAGGGATTATCAACCATAAAATCTCGTATTTTACTATCTTTGGTGATAATTTTCATCCTTTTATTGCCAACTTGAAATGCAATAAAATCTTTGTATTTGTATCTTTTTATACCATGTCCCGTACTCTTAGGGGACAAAGACTTAACTCTTGTGTTCTTTATATTTCCACTATTTTTATATGAAAAAATAAATTCATTATGCCAATCAATTTTTTTATCTATACTTACAGAACGGTGGGAAACTGACCCATCTAAATTTTGATAATATACATCAAGTTTTTTCAAAATTCTTGCACTATCCGGCAAAGAGAGATATGCCCTGTCAAATTGTTTGTCCTGTCTAACTGGCTGAGTAGATTTTGATATATTTTCTACAGGAGCAAAAGGGTTTTCTCTTGAAAAACATAAAGTACCTAATAATAAAAGAATAAAAATACGCATAAATTCTACTCCCACACCTAATCTCAGTTAGGCTCTAGCTGCTTAAGCTCAAAATACTCTTTTTGTAAAAGAGCATTTTTTTCTTTGATAATTTTAACATTTTGTTTTAGATTGTCTCTACTCTCTTGCAAATCTAAAAGCACCTCTAAAGAGCTTTTTCCAAATAAAACATCCCCTACATAAATACCAAACAATACAACAGCCAAAATGAGAATGAAAATTTTGATATAAAAAGCAGTCTCGCCCTTTTTTATACCATCTTTTTCAAACTCATTTAAAATCTTACTCATATATTTAGAATAGTTGCTTTCCTAGATATTCACCAAACTCCAACTCTTTTTCTATCTCTAAGAGTCTGTTATACTTGGCTATCCTCTCACTTCTTGCAGTTGAGCCTGTTTTTATTTGACCTGTATTCATGGCTACTGAAAAATCAGCTATAAAAGCATCTTCACTCTCTCCGCTTCTGTGACTAACTACACATGTATAGCCCTCTCTTTGAGCAAGTCTGATAGTTTGCATAGTTTCGCTTACGGTACCTATTTGATTTAATTTTATCAAAATAGAGTTTGCTATGCCTTTATCTATACCCTCTTGCAGTATTTTTTTATTTGTTACAAAAATATCATCTCCAACGATTTGAATCTTGGCGCTAAGGACATCAGTCATAACTTTCCATCCATCCCAATCATCCTCTGCCAAACCATCTTCTATGGAGACTATAGGGTATTTATCACAAAGCTGTGAGTAGTACTCCACCATCTCTTCACTACTAAGAGCTTTATTTTCAGAACTTAATTGATATTTTCCATCTCTGTAAAATTCACTACTAGCAGGATCAAGCGCTATAGCCACCTCAACTCCCGGTTTATAGCCTGCCGCTTCTATAGCTTTCACTATCAGTTCAAGTGGTTCTTCATTGTTTTTTAAATCTGGAGCAAAACCACCTTCATCTCCAAGGGCAGTTCCTAAACCCATACCGGCAATAATCTTTTTGAGATTGTGGTATGTTTCACTACTTGCGCGAAGTGCATCGGAAAAGTTATCAAAACCGATAGGTACAATCATATATTCTTGGAAATCTACATTATTATCAGCATGACTTCCGCCATTTATGATATTTAGCATAGGAGTTGGAATAGTTATGGCATTTACTCCTCCTAAATATCTATATAGAGGCATACCTAAAGAATCAGCACAAGCTCTTGCCACAGCCATAGATACTCCTAAAACCGCATTGGCTCCGAGTCTGCTATATGATTCTGTACCATCAAGCGCTTTCATGGCATCATCAATAGCAGTTTGATTAAATGGACTTAAACCTATCAACTCATCTGCTATCTCTATATTTACATTTTCAACAGCTTTTAGAACTCCTTTCCCCATATAACGCTCTGTACCGTCTCTTAATTCAAGTGCTTCCTTACTGCCTGTACTCGCACCGCTTGGGACTATCGCACTCGCTACCGTACCATCACTCAAAGCAACTGTTGCTCTTACAGTTGGGTTTCCCCTACTATCCAATACTTCATCAGCATAAATCTCATCTATATATGTCACTGTTTTTCATCCTCCATTTCATTAATTGGCGTTATACCCATCGCCTCTTTGATTTTATCCTCAAGCTCTTTAGATAACTCTTTGTTCTCTTTCAAAAGAGCCTTCACATTCTCTCTCCCCTGCCCTAGCCTAGTCTCTCCATAGCTAAACCAAGCTCCACTTTTATCTATAATATCAAGCTTGACACCATAATCAACTATCTCACCCTCTTTGCTTATGCCTTCGCCAAACATTATATCAAACTCTGCCTGCCTAAAAGGTGGAGCTACTTTGTTTTTTATAACTTTCGCTTTTACTCTGTTTCCTATCTGCTCATCGCTCTGCTTAAGAGTCGCGATTCTTCGCACATCAATCCTGACGGAAGCATAAAACTTCAGGGCATTTCCACCTGTTGTAGTCTCTGGACTTCCATACCCCATAGTGCCTATCTTCATGCGGATTTGGTTGATGAATATAACAGTTGTTCCCATCTTGCTAACAACACCTGTGAGTTTTCTAAGAGCTTGACTCATGAGTCTTGCCTGAAGTCCGACATGAGTATCACCCATATCCCCATCTATCTCACTTTTTGGCGTAAGAGCTGCAACCGAGTCAACAACTATCACATCAACTGCACCGCTTCTGACTAAAGTTTCCACTATATCTAAAGCCTGCTCGCCAAAATCTGGCTGAGAGACAAAAAGATTGTCGATATCTACGCCTAGATTTCCGGCATATTTTACATCTAAAGCATGTTCGGCATCCACAAAAGCACAAATACTTCCTTGCTCTTGAGCCTGAGCTACAATCTGCAAAGCCAAAGTTGTCTTACCTGAACTCTCCGGCCCATAAATCTCAACAACTCTACCTTTTGGAACACCGCCGATTCCAAGAGCTAAATCAAGCCCTAAAGAGCCTGTACTTATGGAATCGATCGGCTCTACAACCTTGTCTCCAAGTCTTATCAAAGCACCTTTTCCAAAAGTCTTATCTATCTGCTTGATAGCTAAATCTATCGCTTTTTTCTTATTCGCATCTATCTCCATAAAATTCCTTATCTATTTTTTTACTATTTTATCACTTTTTTATTAAAACTTCTATTTTTTGGAAGATAAAAGCACAATTTCAAGCACAAAGTGATAAAATAAACTCACATACAAGAGGAGATTTTTTGAGAAATATTATAGTAGCTCACTCACCGGACGCAGACGATATATTTATGTACTATGCTATTAAGTTTGGTTGGATCACTTTAGAGGGTGTAAATTTTGACAATATTGCACTTGATATTGAGACTCTGAATCTAAAAGCTTTGGAAAATATCTATGATATTACTGCTATTAGTTTTGGATTATATCCAAAAATCAGAGATGAGTATGCCCTGCTTCGCACTGCTGTTAGTTTTGGGGAAGGCTATGGTCCAAAAGTCGTAAAGCTAAAAGATAAAAGGCTAAAGAGAAATTTTAAAGTTGCCCTTAGCGGAGAAAACACAACAAATGCTCTGCTTTTTAAGATAGCCTATCCTGATGCAAGGGTTATATATAAAAACTTTTTAGAGATAGAAGATGCAGTTTTAAACGGTGAAGTTGATGCAGGCGTTTTGATACATGAGAGCATACTTGATTTTAGTGAAAAACTAGAAGTTGAGAGAGAGCTTTGGGATATTTGGATGCAAGAGTGCAAAGAGGATTTGCCGCTTCCTCTAGGAGGCATGGCTATTCGTCGATCAATTCCTCTAAATCAAGCCATAGAGTATGAGGAGACTTTGACAAAAGCGGTCAAAGTGGCACACCAAAACCAAAACCTTCTCTCAAAAATGCTCCTGCAAAGAGATTTGATACGAGTTGATGCTCCCACTTTGCAAAAGTACCTAAAACTCTATGCAAATGACAAATCAATCACCATGGATGACAAGCAATACAATGCTATAGACAAACTCTTTGAGATAGGGTGTAACCACGGTTTTTACGATACAAAGCTAGAGGTAAGGGACTTTTTAATTCCTACAAAATACAAAGAGTTAAGAGAGAGCTAAATGGAAGCAAAATTTATCGGACTAGGCATCGAGACTTTTAAAATGGCTCTTTATCTCTCTATGCCTATGCTTATGGCAGGACTCATCGCCGGACTTGCTATCAGTATATTTCAAGCAACCACACAAATCAATGAGATGACACTTAGTTTTGTACCAAAGATTTTACTCGTCATCGTTGTAGCTATCTTCACGATGCCTTGGATGATGAATATGATGATAGAGTTTACTACTAAGATAATCACGATGATACCTACTTTTATATTTTAACTAGATGAAACTTTCATGCTCCAAAAAAACAAATAAGAGTAATAATCATGAGAGCTTCTCTTGCCAAAGGCAAAGCTTTAGTGAGAGGAATTTTCAAGAAGCTTTGCTTTTTGAAAAGGAGATTATTAGATGAAAAAAACTATAGATTTTAGTAGTTATTCAAGTATCAAAATAGGACCAAAATTAAAAGTTGAAATCATAGATGAGATTCGAGATTGTAGCTCATATGTCATGATAGGAGGGGCAAATAATCTGCTAGTGTCTCCAAATCCTCCAAGGCTTGCCATGCTAGGTAAAGAGTTTAATTTTATAAAAAAAAGTGTAGAGACTCTGCATATCGGAGGAGCAACAAAAAGTGGTAAAATCCTCTCTTTTGCAAAAAAACACAACTTAGCAAACTTTGAGCTCATGCAAAAGTTGCCAGGAACACTAGGTGGCATGATAAAGATGAATGCCGGACTCAAAGAGTGGGAAGTATTCAACCACTTAAAATCCATCAAAACACAATCTGGCTGGATCGATAAAAAAGATATAGAGTTCGGATATAGACATACAGGTATAAAAGAAGTTGTATTTGAGGCTACCTTTGAGATAAATTATGGGTTTGACTTAGAGCTTTTAGATATGTTCAAAAAACTAAGACAAAATCAACCAAATTTTCCGAGTGCCGGAAGTTGTTTCAAAAATCCAAAAGGAAATTTTGCGGGAAAACTACTAGATACTGTAAAACTAAAGGGTAAAAAGATAGGCAACATGGCATTTAGTGAGCAACATGCAAACTTTTTGGTAAATCTTGGAGGTGGAACTTATGATGAGGCTATAACCCTCATAGAGTTGGCAAAAAAAAGAGTTTATGAAGAGTTAGGTATAATCCTAAAAACTGAGATAGAGATACTGCCATGGATAAAGCAAAAAGAAAAAGAAGTTTCAGGGCACAAAACCTAAGTCTCCCCAAGTGCCCTAATCCCTATATAGCAAAACTTCTAATGCCATAATTATAATCAAATAGCCTTATGGAAGCACTTACATGTAGAGATTAAAAATATTTTTTATATTTCTTAAAGATTTCTTAACATAATTTATACATTTTTAGAGAAGATTTGGTATAATAACTGAGATTTTCTCACCTTAGCTTTGGCTAGGCTTTCAAAACCTGCCTCGCATATGACACTTTCTCTTTTTGCCCAGATATGTGTTTAGTGCGTAAGGTCAGTTAATAAAAAAATTAAAGGAGTTGTGTAATGAAGATGAGTTTTAAGAGTAGGTTGGTTATTCTGTTCTCTTTGGTAGGGTTGGTATTTTTACAAACAGCTAGTGCGTCGCAAAAGATAAGAGTGGGGGCTTTGAGATTTACTTCACATGCTGGAAGTTTTGTAGCTTATGAGCGAGGGTATTTCAAGAAAAATGGACTTGATGTCGAGTTTAAATTTTTTAAAGCTGCTCAACCTATGGCAGTTGCTATCGCTTCAGGTGATGTTGATTTTGGTGTAACGGCAATCTCCGGTGGCCTTATAAATCTAGCAGGAAAAGGCGCTATCAAAGTTATCGGTGGTGCACTACACGAAGAGAAAGGGATAGACGGTCAAATGATACTAGCCTCAAAAAAGGCTTTTGAGGGTGGACTTAAAACTCCAGCTGATTTAAAGAACCATACTTTTGGAATAACACAAACAGGTTCATCTTTTCACTATGTTGCATATAAAATCGCTCAAAAAGAGGGATTTAGTCCCTCCGATATAAGACTTAAACCTCTACAAAAGGTTGGAGCTATTATAGGTGCACTAAAATCCGGACAAATTGATGCATGGTCTATAGTACCTCACATCGCAAAAGCTCTTGCAAAAAGTAAAAAAGTCAAGATAATCGGCAGAGTATATGACTATATACCAAACTATCAAGTTACGACAATTTTTACATCTTCAAAAATCGCAAAGAACAAGCCCAAATTGGTAAAAGCTTTTCTAAAAGCCTACTCTAAGGGTGTTGATGATTTTGATAATGCTCTAGTAGATAAAAAGCTCGGTGAAAAGGGTGCGCAAAAGATGATAAAACTCATACATAAATATGTATATAGTAGTAAACCATATAAAAAAGCAGCTCCATCTATAAGAAATGGTGCCATGAGATTAAATAGAGATGCAAAATTGGATATGGGCAGTATAAAAGATCAATTAAAGTGGTTTAAATCTGAAAATCTAGTAAAAAAGAGTATTACCCTGGATATGCTAGTTGACTCTAGCTATGTAAAGACATACTAAAACAGATGGATATAAGCTTAGAAAATATTTCTCACAGCTATGGTGAAGTAGAGGTCTTAAGAGATATAAGTTTTGAGATAAAAAAGGGTCAAATTGTCTCTCTTGTAGGACCTTCTGGCTGTGGGAAATCTACTCTTTTGAGATTTATCGGGGGCTTAGAAAAACCTGATAAAGGAAAGGTTATCCAAGTAGGATTACCGAACCAAAACTCTATAAATCCACTGACATATATATTTCAAGATTTTGCACTGCTTCCATGGCTTAGTGTCTATAAAAATATATCTTTGGTGCTAGAAGATCACAATATCAAGAAAAAACAGATAGCCAAGATAGTTAAAAGCGTGCTTCAAAGAACAAGATTGAGTGAGTTTGCAAATGCTCTGCCAAAACAGTTAAGTGGAGGCATGAAGCAGAGAGTATCGATAGCTAGAGCACTTAGTGTTCGCCCTGAGGTTATGCTCATGGATGAGCCTCTCTCAGCACTAGACAGCCAAACAAGAGAACTTCTTATGGATGATTTAGTAGAGCTTTGGAGCAGAGAAAAATTCACAGCCTGCTATGTCACACATAATCTTAATGAAGCTGTAAGACTCGGACACAAAATAATAGTACTTGGTCGCAGACCAGCAGTCATACGAGAGATAGTCGATATAGATATCCCTCTTGAGCAAAGAAAAGATTATGCACAAGAGTTAAGTAAAAAGCAAAAAAAGCTGTGGGATTTGATGAGAGAAGAGGCACAAATCGCGGACAAGGAGCTCATAGATGCCTAAAAAAAGAAGGGAAGTAAAGTTTCGTGGCGGAGGTTTTGTCTCTAAACCAATGGTATATGTGTCGCCCATCGTGTTTATCACTATAATTGCTCTTTTGGAGTGGGGTACAAGGAGTGGATTTATATCTGATTTGACTCTACCAAGACCATCAGGAGTCTATCAGGCTTTTTTAGATCTGTACCATTCAGGCTTGCTCTTCAAACATCTTGTTCCTTCACTTACGAGACTCATCATAGGCTCCATAATGGGTACAATAGCCGGTATAAGTGTTGGCTTAATAATCGGGCTCTTTAGTTTTGCAAGAGCAGGACTTTTACCGATAGTATCTGCGATATTCCCGATACCCAAAATCGCTCTTTTACCTCTGTTTGTCATATGGTTTGGCATAGATGAGGGCTCAAAATATGCCCTTATAGCATTTGGAGTTTTCGCGCCCATGGCAGTAGCAACATACTCTGCAATCGATAATGTAGATAGAAGTTTTATCCGCATGGGGCAAAGTTTTGGTCTAAAGTGGTCATCTATCGTCAGAAAAATTATACTGCCAGCAGCACTACCGGGTATCCTCTCTGGTCTAAAAATAGCACTCGCAATTGCAATCATCCTTCTAGTGGCAGCAGAGATGCTAGGGGCAAACTACGGTATAGGCGCCTATATCTTAGAGGCCGGCTCACTTTATGATCTAGAGAGGCTCTTTGCGGGAGTAACCATACTCTCAATTCTAGGCATCATAATCAACTGGCTTATAGGATTGTTAGAGAAAAAGCTCTTGAGTTGGAGAACTTAACCATACACTGTTCTTGGGGATATAGCTATATCCTCAAATCTCTTAAATTTACCCAACTTAAACGCATCTATGGCACATCTGCCTATCATCGCTGCATTGTCAGAGCAGTATTTTAACTCGGCTACATGTAAAGAGGCTTTTTTATCTTTACAAAAACCTTCAAGTCTCTGCCTTAGATAGATATTTGCACTCGCACCTCCTACTACACCAAAATTCTCTATCTTTTTACCTTTATAGGCTTTTTTTAATTTTTGTATCAGATGTTCAACTGCTGTTTTCTGAAATGAAGCACTTATGTCTGCTCTTGCCTGCTCATCTAATCGTTCAAGTGACTCTATGGCAAGTCTGACTTGATTTTTCAATCCGGAGTAGCTAAAGGCAACTTTTGGTGAATTTTGCAAAGGCACTGTAAAAGAGAACTTTGATATATCACCTTTTTTTGCGTACTCTTGAACAACAGGACCTCCGGGATACCCTAATCCTAACATCTTTGAGACTTTATCAAAGCTCTCTCCAAAGCTGTCATCTAGTGTAGTTGCCAAGAGCTCTACCTCATCATATCCCTCTACATGTAGGATTTGGGTATGACCTCCTGAAACTAACAACAGATCCATTGGAAACCTCTCCTCTTTTTCGATAAACAAAGAGTATATATGACCTTTTAGATGGTTGATAGGCAAAAGAGGAAGCCCCAAAGAGATACCAAGTGCCTTTGCCATCACCACTCCCTCGACAAGAGTTACGCTAAGACCCGGTGCATTTGTAACTGCTACTGCTTTTAGTTCACTAAAGTACTCTTTTGTCTCTTCGAGTATCTTTGGAAGTGCTGTTGCATGAAGTCTAGCTGCAAGCTCTGGCACTACTCCACCATACTTTGAGTGTAGCAACTCTTGAGAAATCTTTTTATGAAACAGTAGTTTTTTATCCTCTATCCTAGTGACTGCTATGGAGCTATCATCACAACTGCTCTCTATACTTAAAATCAAAAATAGACCTTTCATATTTTATGCGACTAAGTCGCATTTAAGCATATATAAAATATAATTCGCTTATGTTAAAGATTATACTATTTTCAACCCTGATTTTCAACTCTTTTTTGTATGCAAAGCTAAATATAGTAGTTAGTGTATTGCCTGAAGTCTCTTTTGTAAAGTCCATCGGACAAGATTTGGTAAAAGTAAGTGTTATGGTTAAGCCGGGAGACTCACCACATACTTATGAACCCAAACCTAGGCAAATGAGAGATATATCTAGGGCAGATATATATTTTGCCATAGGCGTAGAGTTTGAAAATGCTTGGCTTCCAAGATTTACAAACCAAAACAAAAATATGCTTGTAGTTGATTTAAGTAAGGATATAAAAAAAGAGCCTATGGCTACATTTAAAGGTGCTAGCACAAAGAAAGAGCATTTGGATCCACATATCTGGGTAGCACCTAAAAATATAAAACTTATAGCCAAAGAGATCTCTAAAACACTTTGTAAAAAGGATACTAAAAATTGTACTTTTTATAAAAAAAACTATAGGGATTTCATACTACATGTAGAGAGTATCGATAAAAAGATCAAAAACATACTCCAAAAAGCTCCAAAAAACAGTAAGTTTATGGTTTTTCACCCTGCATGGGGATACTTTGCAAATGAGTATCATTTAACTCAACTACCAATAGAGATAGAGGGAAAAACCATAAAACCAAAGAGCATGATAAAAATCATCAAAATTGCTAAAAAAGAGAAGATCAAAGCTATATTTACCCAGCCTGAATTTTCTGACAAAATAGCAAAAGAGTTAGCAAAAGAGTTAAATATAAAAGTCATAAAAGTAACTCCACTAAATCCAAAATGGGAAGAAAATCTTATCGATTTCGCAAAAGCTATCGCACAATGAGCCCCATACTTGAGATAAAAAACCTCTACTTTACCTATGAAAAACAAAGAGCGCTTGAAAATATAAATCTAAGCATAAACAAAAAAGATTTTTTAGCCATTATCGGTCCAAACGGCGGGGGAAAATCTACACTTTTGAAGTTAATCTTAGGCATAAACAAGATCCAAAAAGGGAGTATCGAGATAGAAGGCAAAGCCTCCTCGTCATGCTTAAAGAAGATTGGATATGTACCACAAAATACCAATGTAAATACTGATTTTCCTATTAGAGTTTTTGAAGTTGTCTTGATGGGGCACACAAGCAAGAGAAGAGTTCTTTTTGGTTACAGCAAAGACGAAATCGCCAAAGCCTATAATGTCCTCCAAAAAGTGGGCATGAAAGAGTTTGCAAAAAACAAGATAGGATCCCTCTCTGGGGGTCAAAGACAAAGAGTTATGATCGCTCGTGCCCTCTTTACAGATCCTCAAATATTACTATTAGATGAACCAACTTCGAGTATAGATGCAAAAGGACAAAAAGAGGTATATGAGCTTTTAAAGATTCTCAATAAGGATATAACAGTAGTGGTTGTGAGTCATGACATATCAATCATACTTGAGTATGCCTCAAAAGTAGCATATATAAACAGGACTCTGATTCTTCATGATATAGGGGCAAATCAAAACAAATTTAAGACCAAAGATGAGCATTTTTGTGAAGTAGAGCTCTTAAATTTACTTGGAAGCAAAACCAAAAAGGAGTGTTCATGCTAGAGGCACTATCATATAGCTTCATACAAAATGCACTGATTGCCGGGGTATTGATTAGCATCTGTGCCGGTATCATTGGCTCTTTGATAGTAGTAAATCGGATGGTTTTTTTAGCCGGCGGTATAGCGCATACCTCTTATGGCGGAATAGGTATGGCGATATACTTTGGCTTCCCTATCTTCTTTGGGGCATCTATGTTTGCCGTTGGAGCAGCTCTGATTTTGGCCTCTATCAGCCTAAAGCAAAAAAACAGAATAGACACTTTTATAGGTCTGATCTGGGCAGTCGGTATGGCTATAGGAGTTCTGTTCATCGATTTGACACCCGGATATAATGTTGATTTGATGAGCTATCTTTTTGGCTCTATCCTCGCAGTCAGTAGAGATGATCTACTTTTCATATCTATACTGCTTCTAATTATCCTCTTTATCACTATATTTTGGTATAGAGATATACTAGCAGTATCTTATGATAGTGAATATGCCTCTCTAAGAGGTGTTCATGTAAAGTTCTTTTATACACTTATTTTGGTTTTATCGGCTCTTACAGTTGTTGTATCTATCAAAATTGTCGGGCTTATCTTGGTCATAGCACTCTTAACTATACCTGTTTATATAGCAGAGAAACTCTCCTCTACGCTTGGCGGTATGATGTCTATATCAGCTCTTTTGTCTGCGTGTTTTACTCTTGTGGGATTGTATCTTTCATATACCTATGATCTTACTTCCGGCGCAAGCATTATACTTGTAGCTGCTCTGTCTCTTCTCCTCTTTTTAGCAATAAATTTCTTGCGTCATCGCTAGAGAGAGGTTTTGAGAAATAATACCCTTGTATAATCTCACAACCCATATCTTTTAGTATATCGTACTGCTCTTTCGTCTCAACACCCTCTGCTAAAACTTTCAAATCCAAACCACGGGATAGATCAATTATACTCCTTGCTATAGCTCTGTCTCTCTTATCTTTTGAAATATCATCTATAAATACTTTATCAATCTTTAATTTAGAAATTTCCAAATGTTTCAAGTAGCTTAGCGAAGAGTAGCCCGTACCGAAATCATCAATAGAAACATCCACTCCTAGCTCTTTAAATTTTTCTAATATCTTGGATGTTTTCTCTGTATCACTCATCACATATCTCTCTATCAACTCAGCCTCTATCCAACTAGACTCACAACCATACTCCTGCATGTAAGCACTCAAAACATCAAAAAAACTCTTATTTTCAAGTTGTTTTGAAGTGAAGTTTATAGAAATAATTCCGGGATTTAAGCCCTCTTTGTACCATTTTGATATCTGCTCTATTGCTTTTTTAGAGATTAATTCTCCAAGAGGAATTATCAGATTACTGTTTTCTGCAATCTGTATGAAATAGTCTGGATATGTAAGTCCATATTTTGGATGTTGCCATCTCACCAATGCCTCAAAACCTAATATCTTATGTGTTCCTACTTCATATTGAGGTTGAAAATGGAGTATAAACTCATCATTTTTGACACCTCTTTTGATGTCCTGCTCTATTTTGATATGATTTAACATGTCTATATTCATACTCTCATCGTAGTATAGATATCTATTTTTACCGCTCTCTTTTGCTCTATACATAGCCATATCTGCAAATTTCAATAAATCTTCTTCGTTTATTGCACTGTTTGGATAGATTGAAACTCCCATGCTAAAAGTGATATCAAACGGATTACCCTGCAAGATAAAAGGTTCTTGAAACCTATCCAATATTTTTTGTAAAATTCTAGAGCTATCATCGACCTTGTTTAAATCATCCAGTACCAACACAAACTCATCTCCGCCAAATCTCGAGACTATATCTGTGATTCTTGTAAAGGATCTTAAAATTGAAGCTATCTCAATCAATAGCAAATCCCCTATATCATGACCAAAAACATCATTTATCATTTTGAAATTATCTATATCTAAAAATACAACAGCAAAAATTCCGCCATTTCTATCTACTCTTTTTATGCTTTGGTGTAATCTATCCATAAGCAACATCCGATTTGGTAAAGATGTTAAAGAGTCATGCCTTGCCTGGAAGAAGAGCTTCTCTTGTTGAATCTTAAAATCTTTTTCTATCTTTTTTCTTTTATCGATATCTTTAAAGACAAAGTAGCCTATTGAAATTCCATCAAGAATTATCTTTGTTATAGTTATATCTATCCAAAACTCTTGCCCATCAACTCTTTTTGCCAAAAACTCAAATTCATTAAAACCTTTTTCTCTTGCAACTTCTATAAATTCTTCTAGTTTTTCCATTGAATTTCTTCCATCTTCTTGAAATTTTGGGAAAAGAGATGAAGCTTTTATATTTATGAAATCCTCTTTCTTTCCATAGCCATACATACTATACATTGATCTATTGCAATCAATAATCTTCTTATGTTTTGTAAGCAAAATTCCATCATGGGATTTATTAAAAAGTGTCTCAAAGACACTTTTTTGCTCTAAGAGTTGCTTTGTTCTAAAGCGAATCTTCTGTTCAAGTTGCTTTATAAGTTGTTTTATTTTGATAGAGATCAATAAAAAAATAAAAATAAAAATAGCGAGAACAAAACTCGAGATAAAAATTGCTCTTTGCACAGTTTTATCCAAGCTACCTTTCAATATTTCTCTCTCTTTTTCGTAAATAAAGTCTGCCTTTTTAGTATCTACATTTGCCCCTATAACCCAACTAATCTCTGGAATCAACTTTATATATGAAAGTCTCTTTCTCTTCTCCTTTGTCCGATATGTCATAAAAAAACCACTCGGAATTACCTGTGCTCCCTTTATCGCCCTCCTTACAATATGCTCTCCTGCTACTATCTCATTCCATTTATTAATCTTATGTAGTTTTCCATTATTTATGATATCATTTCCAGAAAAATCATAAGCAAAGATATAGCTATAATCGTCCATATCAAGCCCATTTAGATATGTTCTTATATCTTTTTTGATATACTCCAAAACATCTTCTTCATATCTTGCAGTACCGACAAATATACCAAGAGGCTTAAAAATCTTGATATATCCTATCTTCTTTTTCATCCTGTTTTTGCCTGTCTTATACCACCACCACGAATAAAATCCCTCACCCTTATGCTTTGCAATATTTATACTATCTTTTACGATGTATCTCTTCCTGGTATCTTGCATATCTATCATATTTCTACCCTCTAGCTCGGGTTTAATCGGTAGCAATATACATTTACCCTTCAAACTATATATAAAAAAGTATCCTGTCTTGTTTTCAAAAAATCTTATATCTCTAAGTCTGTTTTTTATCTTTTCAATGATAATATCTTTTGGAAAATCAGAATACTGTTTGTATATATTATTTATTATATTTATAGCAAAGTTTACATTATCTTTTACTCTTTGTTTTGAGCTCTCTTTTGCAGTTTTTTTATATATATTTACAAAATTTATAAGTTTTTGAACTCTATCTTGAGCCTCAATTTTTGCTTTTTTATAGTAGCTTACCTTTGTAGATGATAACGATTTATTAAAATAATCATATGAAGCATCTTTAAATACCAAAATCAGCACTAGCGCAATAACAATAAACCCAGCAACAGATAAAAACATTAATAATTTTATAAGTCCGCCGCTGGTGTATTGTTTCATATTTTATCTCCTAATAACCTTCTAAATGTTTTGTCTTTGGCAACACTAAATTTAAAAATATCCCGACAACTGCCCCAAGTCCTATACCACTAAAAGCAACTCCACCAAAATCAAATGTAAAGCCTCCAATAGCAAAAACCAAAATCATAGATACTATGATCATATTTCTAGGATCTTCCAAATCTGCCTTCTCTTTTATCAGCGTTCCCATTCCGATAGATGCTATTATACCAAAAAGCAAAAGCATAATTCCACCCATCACAGGCACCGGTATAGTTGCCAAGAGACCACCTAATTTCCCTACAAATGCCAAAATAATAGCAAAAATTGCTGCCCATGTCATTATGGCAGGGTTATAAGCCTTTGTGATAGTAACAGCTCCTGTAACTTCTGAGTATGTTGTATTTGGTGGACCACCAAAGCATGCAGCCAAGCTCGTCGCCAACCCATCACCCAAGAGTGTATTTTTTAACCCGGGCTCCTTTAGATAATCTTTCTTCGTTACTCGACTGATGGCTAAAATATCTCCGATATGCTCAACTGCCGGTGCAATGGCAATAGGAACTATATATATAATAGCTTGCCAATTAAGCTGCGGTGCTACAAAATGAGGTATAGTAAACCAAGCAGCTTTTGAAACAGCATCAAAACTCACTATTCCGTACATCAAGGAGACTATATATCCAACCACAATTCCTGATAGAATAGGCAGTAATCTAAATACACCTTTGCCAAGCAAAGAGACTAGAAGAGTAGTTGCCAATGAAATCATAGATATAACTATGGCTTTATCAAATGGAACTAAAACAGCAGATCCATCACCTGTTTGACCCATCGCCATATGAACTGCCACCGGGGAGAGTATCAAACCAATCGTCATGATGACAGGTCCGACCACAACTGCCGGCAAAAGCTTGTGTATAAAGTTTGAGCCATAAATTCTTATAGCAAAACTCAAAACCACATACAAAAGTCCAGCTGCAGCAAGTCCTGACATAGTTCCCGCAATCCCCCATGTTTTTACGCCATATATGATGGGCGCTATAAAGGCAAACGAGGAAGCCAAAAAGATAGGGGGTACGGTTTTTCTATTGATAACCTGAAACAAAAGCGTTCCCAAACCCGCTGTAAAAAGAGCAACATTAGGATCAAGTCCTGTCAAAATCGGAACGAGAACCAAAGCACCAAATGCTACAAACAAAAACTGCAAACCAACTACGCTGTCTCTTAGACGAAAATTATAGTCTGTTTTACTCATAAATCTCCTTTAGAAAATTTTCTTACTTCTTTATCTATTTCAAAAATATCATCCAAATTTACAGGCCTGACACTCTCAAAATACCTGTATGCTTTTTTATTTATCTTTGCAATATCGAGTATATTTATCTCGTTATTCAAAAATTTTGCTACACTGATTTCATTTGCAGCATTTAACACAACTCCAAGTTGAGGGTTTTTAAGTATATCTTCTCTCAACTCCCACATAGGGTATCTTGCCTCTTGTATCTCTCTAAATTCTAAATTTCCAACTTCCAATAAGTTTACATGTGGCAATATCTCCTCTTCGATATTTCCCTTGAGTGCAAAGGAGATAGGAAGTTGCATATCTGCATTTGCAAAGTGTGCCGTTGTACTTCCATCTATAAAGTTGACAAAGGCATGTATGATGGATTTTGTCTCTATGATGGCATCTAAATTTTGACATCCATAGAGCCACTTTGCCTCTAAAAGCTCAAAAATTTTATTTGTCATAGTTGCACTGTCTATCGTGATTTTTTTGCCCATAGACCAGTTTGGATGATTTAGGGCTTGGGTTACACTCATGAGAGAGAGTTTTTCAAGAGGAGTATCTCGAAATGAACCGCCACTTGCAGTTATCGTCATTGATGTTACTTTTCTACCATTTAAAAGGTACTTTAGACCAAAATGTTCACTATCTATGGGTATGATTTTATCAGTATCCAATAAATTTCCCGCAACAACCAAAGACTCTTTGTTTGCTAAAGCCAACTTTTTACCTAATTCTTGGGTTTTTATAGAGGGGGCTAAACCTGCAAATCCAACAAGGGCATTTACTACCAAATCACTTTGACTTCTACTTATAACCTCTAAAATCCCCTCCGCTCCAACAAAAACTCTATCATGTTTTACTCTATTTTTTGAGTCTTTTTCGCTGACACAGACATACTTTGGGTGAAATTCTTCTATCTGCTTGTTTAAGAGATCTATATTTTTCCCTGCGACTAGAGTCTCTACATGTAGAGCAAATTTTTTTGCTAATTTAAGTGTATTGACACCGATAGAGCCTGTAGAACCAAGCAGTATCATCTAAAGCAGACCCCTAAGAAGTACAGTCATAACTATAGAACCAAAGAGATAACCATCTAGCCTATCAAGCATACCTCCGTGACCCGGAAAGATCGCACCGCTATCTTTCACACCAGCTTCTCTCTTGAGATAACTCTCAAACAGATCACCCCAAACAGATGATAGGGCAACAAGAAAAGAGACGAGTAGTGAGATATTTAGCTCAACACTTCCAAGTCCGACAATAGAGCCTAGGATAGTTGCCATCAAGATACCTCCTATCACCCCCTCCCAAGTCTTGTTTGGAGATGTTTTTGAAAATGGAGTTTTCCCTATGCTCTTACCTGTAATATAAGCTCCTATATCTGCTCCGGCAACAATCACTACCAACCACACAATCGTACCCATACCAAAGTCTTTATATAGGGCAAATAGAAAAAGCATAGATAGTGTAGGGTAGAAAAACGGGGCCAAAACACGGTAATTGACATCTTTTTTATGAACCATGATAGATAAAAATATAATTATAACAAGATAAAAAAGATCGTCTGGATTTGGATATATAAAAGCGGCAAGCCAAAGAGCTAAAGCATAAACTAGGTATTTTTTTTCTTTGATCTCAAAAAGATTCATGGCTTCATAAAAAGAGACTAGGTATATAGCACCTAAAACCAACCATGTAAGAAGAGTATTGTCAATAACTGCCACAGCTAAAGCAACTAATACTAATGCTATCGAAGTGAGTATCCTCTCTTTGTGAGATACAAATATTTTCTTAAAATCCATAGGCGTTTCCAATAATTTTTTGTATTTTATCGTATATAGTGTGAGTTTATCCTTATGCTAAACTTTTAAAACATATCATTTATTGTGGTCAGACGCATATATCCAAATGTCTAGGGCTAGCAATACTGCTGTTTTCCTCTTCTTCCCCATCTTCTTTGTTTTGGGAATTTTTTTTCTCTTTTTTTTGCTCTTCCTCTTTTCTCTTTTTTTCATGCTCATGATCAGGGTCTATCTTGTAAGTCTCTTCGGTTGGTCTCACATCTGCTATCTCTTCTTTATCTGCATCTTGCATTGCCATAGCCGCACCATTTTGCATATCTAATCTATTTTGAAAATTTGATTGTATCTTGGTTTGAGCAGGCATCGCTTGATTTGCGTATGCGACTGCACCAACGGGACCTATTGCCATGTCAATCTCCTTAAATACTTAGTGATCTTACACACCATAACGAGCAAAACTCCTTATAGTGGCAGGGACTAAAGTCCCTACAACCCCCTTGAAGCTTGCGAAAAGTAGGACTTTTCGAGAAAAAAGTGCGTAAGGTCAGATACTTACACTCATTGTTTTATAATCCACATAGTTTACATGTGCACCTTCACCCATCTTTACATTTCTTCTAGGAGTATAATCGACCAAATATACTCCTTTTTGACTCACACTAAACTCTGCACAAAGTTTTGAGGCAAACTCTAGCACATTTGTTGGTATATTTTGTTTATCTGTTCTTATTATAACATGACTAGAGGGCATATCTTTTAAGTGTAGCCAAATATCCCTCTTTTTTGCTTCCTTTAGGAGTTCTATATTGCCTTTCTCATTTTTTCCAAGCATCACTTTGAAACCCTCTATATAAAAACTCTCGTAAGAGACCTGTTTTCCCTTGGCTTTTTTTGAGTGCTTTTGTTTTGGATAGAGTATATTTATCTCTGTTTCACTATTAGCCATATTTATTGCATTTTGTAATTTTTTGAAAAACTCTATCTTACCACAAAGACTATCTCTCTCTATATGCAGTGATTTTGCTTTTCTTTTTAGTTTTTTTGATGCTTCAAAAAGGAGATTTCCAGCCTCCGCCCCACTTCTTGCCTCTTTTGGAAGGATTATTTTCACACTGTTTCCCTCAAAATCATCAAGACTAATCTCTTTTTTATACCCCTTTATTTTATCAAGATTACTAAAAATCAAAGCACCCCACAAACTATAAGTTTCACTTTTACTCATCAATCTCTCTTCGCTATCTAGCCCATCAAGGAGTTTTTGGAGTTTTTTTACTCTCTTTTGAATACTTGCACTTTTTTGTTTTTTTGTCGCAACAAGACTCTTTTGTACTCTTCTATTGTACTCGTCTTCTAAAAACAACTCTATATCTTCTATCTTTTTACTCTCTTTTGGCAAAAATTTTTGCTCCACATGTAGAGATTTTAGAGCAATTCCCACCTTTACCTCTCTATAAGAGGAGGATATATCTATATGCCTAAGTGCCTCAAGGATGAAACCATTGTTATCTAAAATAATCACATTTGTATTTTTTCCCGTAAACTCCATCTGCAAGAGTGTTTCATCTGATTTGTATTTTGAATTTGAAATGACACCTATTTGTAAAATTCTATCATCTTTTAGAACTTTGATACTCTGCATATTAGAATTTGTAAATCTCTTTGTAAGTATCACATCAAATGGTGCTTTATATATCTTTGCTCTTGTAAAATCATCTTTGATAAAGATATGCGAATCCCCTCTTCTTAGATCAAAAAAGAGAGACTTTTGTCTATCAAAAATAATATTTATAACATTATCTCCCACTCTTCGTATGGCACTTATCTTTCTAAAATTTTTCAGGTAATCCGCAATCTGCACCAACTCATATCTTCTCATATATTTCCTTTTATGGTATGATTATACCATTATTTGCAAGGAGATTTTATGATATTTGATTTTGAAGAGTTAGACTCACCTACAAGATATAAACTAACTGCTCAAACAGCAGTACCAAGACCGATAGCTTGGATAGTAACACAAGATACCCAAATAAATATTGCACCCTTTAGCTACTTTACACCGCTTAGTTCAAATCCTCCTACCCTCATAGTCTCAATCGGACATAAAAGCAATAAAGAGCCAAAAGATACCCTGAGAAATATAAGAAAAACAAAAAAATGTACCATCTGCATAGCAGGAGAAAATCAACTTGAAAAGCTGCATTTTAGCTCAAAAGAGTTAGATAAAAATATCAGCGAAGCTAAAGAGTTTGATATAAAATTAAATAAGATAGAAGAGAATTTTCCACCCATGATAGAGGGTTCACCCGTGGCATATTTTTGTGATTTTTATGAAGAGATAGATCTAAAAGAGAGTAAAACTATACCGATAATCCTAGAGATAAAAAAACTATTTGTTAAAAATAAAATCATAACCAATAGCAAAAAACTCCATATCGACTTTAACCCGCTAGCAAGAGTTGGTGCAAATTATGGCTTTATAGGAGAAAAAATTATGGCTCCAAAGATACCTTAAATAGTTTTTTGATAAAATAACACTTAATAGCTAAAAAAGGATTTTTATGCCACAAACAATAACAGAGAAGATATTTAGTGACCATGTAGGACGCAAAGTGTATGCCGGTGAGATTATCCGCTCAAATATAGATATGGTTATAGGGAATGATATAACAACCCCTATATCTATAAAAGCTTTTGAAGATAGCGGAGTGGAGAAGCTGGCAAATCCAGATGGTTTCTCTATCGTAATGGATCATTTCATCCCGGCAAAAGATATAGCAAGTGCAAATCAGGCAAAAATCAGCCGTGATTTTGCATATAAACACAATCTAAAACACTTTTTTGATGAAAAAGATATGGGCATAGAGCATGCACTCCTCCCCGAAAAAGGGCTTGTAGTTCCCGGTGATGTTATCATAGGAGCTGACAGCCATACATGTACCCACGGAGCACTCGGAGCTTTCTCTACCGGTATGGGCTCTACCGATATATCTTTTGCACTCATCACGGGAGGAAATTGGTTTAAAGTACCTCAAGCCATAAAAGTTGTATTTAGCGGAAAACCCGGAGAATTAATCTATGGAAAAGATTTGATTTTAGAGGTAATTCGTCAACTCGGAGTTGATGGGGCACTATATAAAACTTTGGAATTTACCGGAGACACTATTGGGTATCTTAGCATGGATGACAGATTTAGTCTATGTAACATGGCGATAGAGGCCGGAGCAAAAAATGGAATAATAGCAGTTGATAACATCACTAGAGAGTTTCTAGCAGATAAAGAGCTCGCAAGAGAGCCAAAAGAGTTCTACTCTGATGATGATGCCTCTTATGTACAAACCATATATATAGATGTATCAAAACTTGAACCCATGATTGCATACCCTAGTCTTCCATCAAATGGAAAGCCTTTGAGCAGAGCAGTTAGTGATGATATAGCTGTAGATCAAGTCTTTATAGGAAGTTGCACAAATGGAAGATTGGAAGATTTAAGGATTGCCGCTAAAATCCTAAAAGGCAAGAAAGTAGCTAGAAAGACTAGGCTTATCATAACTCCTGCTACACAAAAGATCTCTCTTCAAGCACAAAAAGAGGGCTTGGTAGAGATATTTATACAAGCTGGAGCTCTATTTTCAAACCCAACATGTGGAGCATGTTTGGGTGGGTACATGGGCATACTCGGCAAAGATGAAGTCTGTATATCTACTACAAACAGGAATTTTGTAGGTAGAATGGGAGATAGAAGCAGTAAAATCTATCTTGCAAACTCAGCAGTAGCAGCAGCTAGTGCAGTTGAGGGAAAAATAGCAAATCCAGAGGCTCTATAATCTTACCTCTACCTTGTGTTATAGTTGCCGGAGGAAAAAGCTCTAGAATGGGGAGAGATAAAGCACTACTCCCCTTTGGCAAACATGAGACACTAACCCAATATCAACTCCACAGAGTCTCTCCTTGGTTTAAAAGCCTGCATGTAAGCTGTAAAAACAGGGATAAATTTGAGTTTAAAGCCTCTTTTGTAGAAGATTTAGAAGAGTTTAGGGAGTTTTCACCTCTCATAGCACTATATAGCATACTAAAAAAACTAAAAACAGATGTTGCTCTGCTAAGTGTAGATACCCCTTTTGTAACTAAAGATATATATAGAAAACTTTATGAAAATTTTGATGGACATGACTGTGTTGTAGCAAGATCTCCTTTTGGCTCACACCAACTTTGTGCTATATATTCACCTAAAATTTTAAAAGTTTTGAGAGAGCAGATTTTACAAAACAACCACAAAATAAAAAATTTACTTCAGAGAGTTGATACAAAATATGTTGAGTTTAACGAAAATGAACCCTTTATGAATCTAAACAGACCTGATGACTATAAAAAAGCAAAGGAGAAGCTATGATATAGCTTTAATAGCTGATTTTGAATCAAAAGAGGATCTGAACATATATGCCACAAATCCAACTCACTTGCAACTCATACAAAAATTAAAAGAGTTAAATACTCTTAGCAAAGTAGTTGACTATGAACTTTTTGAATAGTGGCAATGACGCCACAATAGAACCTAATACTATCAAAGAACATGCTAGCCATATCGCCAAACTTGGCTTCGACAAACCTAAAACTATCAGAAGAAGAGTTGAGAGTAAAGGTGTCAGATATGACATTGTCCCTAGCATCTGTATATCTCCTTTTTTGACACCATAATCCCAAAGAAAAAAAGCACCTCCAACAGGACCAAGCCCCAAAATGAAGATAGCCATAAATGAACTAAAATTTGGAATTAAAGTAGTTTCAAACAGCAAATGACATACAAATGCCAAAATAGCAGTTACCCCACAAAATCCTCCTACAGCGCTTGTTGGAACTTTGCCAAAATACCTAGACAACACAGAGTACGATGACCAAACCAAAGCACAAATAAAAGCATAAAAATAACCCCTCATATACTGATAATCAAAACTAAATCCACCTTTTGCTCCAAGCAATACCACAACACCACCAAGCCCGAGAATAACACCTAAAATATGAAACCACTTAAGTTTGACACCGGGCAAAAAAGCACTAAACAGAACTATAAACAAAGGCCAGAGATAATTGATTAAATTTGCCTCAACTGCAGGTGCATTTTGCAATGCCAAAAAATAGAAAAAATGGTAACCAAACAACCCACCGACACCAACAAACCATACCTTCAGAGGAAGCCTTAAGTGTATCAAAATCCCTCTGCCCTCTTTTTTCCACAATACCAAGCCGATAAAGAAAGCAACCGTAAAAGATATAGAAACCAACTCAAATGGCGGTACTCTTCCCACTTTTACTGTTAGGCTTGCTAGAGTTGACCAAAGAAAAATAGCCAATATGCCTGATAGATTATATTGCATTACACTCCCAAATGTGATAAAATTCCTAAAAATTACTCCTAGGATACATTTTGTTCAAAAAAAATATACTTATAATCATAGCATTTTTTGGCCTTACATTGGTGGCAGATGATATATCTGTTTTATATAAAAGAGCACAGATACTAGAAGCCAGAGGCAAAATCAAAGAGGCTATGCTTTTATACAAAGCCTTAGCTACCAAATCCTTAAAACCAAAAAACCAAAAAATAACTACAAAAACACAAGATAGGAGCATAATCACCTATGGCGACAACAGTATAGAGGGGTATAGTCACGAAAGCACAGACAAAAGCATAAGGGAGATAATATTTTCTTCATTTGATGTCAAACCATACAAGATGAATTATCTCCTGCCAAGCACTTATGATTTTGTATCACATTCAAACAGGAAAGACACAGAGACAAAGTTTCAAATCAGCTTCAAAAAGAGTTTGGCAAAAGACCTTTTTGGAGGCAGAAATGAACTCTTCTTAGGATATTCTCAAACCTCATGGTGGCAGACAAGCGCAAAATCTTCACCATTTAGAGAAACCAACTATGAACCTGAACTTTTTATGGTATTTCCTTATGCAAAAAAACAGAGTCCGCTAAAAGCATATACAATCGGCATACTTCACCAGTCAAACGGACAAGGCGGAAGGGTATCAAGGTCATGGAATAGAGTCTATCTATCTGGAATTTTTCAAAAAGAGGGAATTTTTATCATCCCTAGAGTCTGGTATAGAATCCCCGAACACCAAAAAACAGACATAAATGACACCAGCGGTGATGATAATCCAGACATATACAAATATCTTGGCTATGGGGATTTAAGAATCACTTATCCATATAAAAAACACCTCTTTACCCTTCTTCTAAGAGATAATTTCAAGTTTGACGGCACAAACAGAGGTGCGGTGCAGTTTGATTGGACCTTTCCTCTGCCTTGGATAAGCGACACATTTGGATACTTCCAAATCTTTAGCGGATATGGAGAGAGTCTCATAGACTACAATAAAAGAAATGACAAAATAGGACTTGGATTTGCTATCACAAGGTAATGCCCAAGTATTTCTTTATCCTGCGCACTCCTTCACTTAGATGCTCTATATTTCTAGTGTATGCGAATCGGATATACTTGTTTGTACCATTTTTACCAAAATCCACACCCGGAGTCGCAGCAATATGTATATTTTCTAATAATTCTTTTGCAAATGCGAAGCTGTCATCACTGTATTTTGAGATATTTGCCCATAGATAAAAAGCACCTTGTGGAGCAGCGTCTATCTCAAATATTTGTGACAATTCACCATAAAGATAGTCTCTTCTTTTTTTAAACTCCTCTTTTACGCCAGCTTGATACTCATCATCAAATGCAGCCAATGCACCATATTGGCTAAGTGTCGGAGCAGATATAAAAAGATTTTGACTCAATATCTCTGCTTGTTTAAGTTTATGTTTTGGAACTATTATCCAACCCAATCTATTCCCCGGAACACAATAGTATTTTGAAAAACCATTTACTATATAAGCCTTGTCACTAAACTCCAAAGCACAACTTGCTTCACCTTCATAAGTCAAACCATGGTAGAGTTCATCTGATATAAAAGCTATATCGTTTCTATCACAATACTCAACCAAATCCCCTAAGTTTTCTCTCTCATATATATTTCCTGTCGGATTTGATGGGGATGAGATTTGTAAGGCACCTAGTCTTTTTCCCACCAAGTCATCTACATGTAGCTCAAAATTATCTCTCTTGTCGATAGGCATAAAAAGAGGCTCTATATCCATCATATAAGCAAAATTTTTATAACAAGGATATGATGGATCGCTAAGCCCAAGTCTTGCAGAATTTTTTAGCGTCAAGGAGTATGCTATCAAAAATGCCCCACTCGTTCCGGGAGTCAAAAATATCCTCTTTGGATCTATATCTAAATTATAAGTTTTTTTATATTGATAGGCTATCTTCTCTCTCAATTCTAACAATCCTAGACTTTGGGTATAAGAAAATCTATCATCATCTATAGCACTATGAAGAGCTTCTTTGACTTTTGGAGATGGTGGCAGATCTGGTTGTCCCACTTCAAAATGTACAGCATCTTCGTATTTTAGAGCATCTCTTACTATATCCATAACTATAAATGAGCTCATCTTTGAACAACGCATAATCAATCCTTTTTTACTTTTACTTTTTTATCCTTGTTACGATTTTTATCAAATCATTTCAAAAGGACAAATCCTCCCGTTGGTCTGAGTCCTTTTGAAATGATTTGATAAAAATCTACCATTTGACCTTGGTTTTGAAAAACAACCCAAAACAAAATCAAAGGACAAATCCTCCCGTTGGTCTGAGTCCTTTTGAAATGATTTGATAAAAATCTACCGTTTGACCTTGGTTTTGAAATGATAACAAAAGTTTTATAAGATGTTTGATAAAATATGATAAAAGGATATATATCATGGACAGACTTAAAGAAAATTTAGCAAAAAACGGTTTTAGCGTCTATTTTGTAGAAGATAAAAGTGAAGCTCTGACTCTTGCAAAAAGGTTTTTAAAGAGTGTTGGCTCGGTTGGATTTGGTGGTTCGACTACTATTGCTCAAATTGGACTGCTCGATTATATACTAGAGCAAAAAAATCTCAAAGTTTTTAATCAATATGAAAGTGGAATAAGTATGGATGAAAACATAAAAAGAAGAAGAGAAGGTCTTCTTTCAGATCTATATGTTACAGGATGCAATGCTATCACTAAAGATGGAGAGCTAGTCAACGCAGACGGAAGTGGCAACAGAGTAGCAGCCCAAATCTTTGGCCCTAAAAAAGTTTTACTCGTTGTCGGTAAGAATAAAATTGTTCCAACCCTAAAAGATGGATTTGAACGGATTATGAAAATAGCGGCGGTAAAAAACATAGAAAGAATGAATAAAATTGCAAGCAAAATGGGCAAAAAACCTAAATACAACCTTGAAAATATAGCAAATAAATTCACATATATAAATGGTGATGAAAAAGACAGAACCCACATAATCATAGTTAATGAAGAGTTAGGATTTTAAGTACCTAACCAGAAGTAACACCAATTAATAGCAAAAAAAACTTAGGTACTTATGCTATAATTTGATATTGCCTTCAAAGGAGAAATAAGATGAAATTAACACATTTGGATGAAAAAGATAGACCAAAGATGGTGGATGTCTCTCAAAAAGCAGATACATTTAGAGTTGCAAAAGCTAGTGGAACCATAACTATGAGTCAAGAGGCTTTTGATATGATAGTTGGAGAAAAAACAAAGAAGGGTCCGGTTATTCA
Organism: Campylobacteraceae bacterium; assembly: GCA_027055635.1. Taxonomy (GTDB): domain Bacteria; phylum Campylobacterota; class Campylobacteria; order Campylobacterales; family Sulfurospirillaceae; genus JAADIZ01. The sequence goes on along the minus strand of JALUMZ010000111.1, from coordinate 6,779 downwards.
AACTGCCGTAATAGCTGCAATTTTAGGAACAAAAAAGACAAGCGATCTCATACCTATGTGTCATCCGCTAATGCTCACTTCGGTAAATTGCGATGTAGATGAACTGCCAGAACTGCCGGGCTTTAAACTCTATGTAACTGCAAAACTAAGGGGGCAGACAGGAGTAGAGATGGAGGCACTCATGGGTGTAAGCATAGGACTTTTAACCATATACGACATGGCAAAAGCGATAGACAGATCTATGGTTATAAGCGATATACTACTAGAGGAGAAAGATGGTGGAAAAAGTGGACAATACAAAAGAGCTTAAACTAGATTATCCTTGCAATTGGCAGTATAAGATGATAATAAACAGAGATAACAGCGCTAAAAAAATTGCAAAAGAGGCTTTGGGGGATAGGGCTTATAGTCTTAAAAAATCTCAAAACAGTTCAAAAGGAAAATACAGTAGCCATACACTAGAAGTACTTGTACACAATCAAGATGACAGAAAAGAGCTTTTTGAAACCCTAAAAAAGCATGATAAAATAAAATTTGTACTATAAAGGAGCAAAAATGGAATCTATCCAAACAATATTTTTAAACACAATAAAACAAAACAGAGAAAATCCCCAATTTGTTAAAATACTAAAAGAACTAAGTTTTGAGTTATCAAGAAAAAAAATGCAAAGACTCAAAGATGAAAAAAAGATTCAAGAAAGGACAGCTGAACTTTTTGAGCAGTATTGCAAAATTCTAGAACACGAAAAATTAAAAAATTCTGCAAATATTTCTGCTATCATAGAGGGTTTGCTAGAAGCTGCAAATCATGACAAAGAGGAGTTTTTGTATAAAACCATCTATGAAATAGAGCATTTACAAAAATCCGTCCAAAAACAAAAAACTAAAATACAAACTTCCATAAAAAATACATACAGTACACTTGAAAAACACATTAACTCATTTCCTCAAAATCTTAAAGATACTTCTCTAGAAGCACTAAACGATACAAAGCTAAATGCGCTTGAAATGTTAGGTATTTTAAGAGAAACGACAGAGGAGGCTCTATTAACAACCCTAGAAAAAGGAAAAGATATAGAGGATACAACTTTACAAATCACAAAAAACCTCTCATTTCAAGCTATGAGTGACGGAGAGTTTTCAAAGAAAAGATTTTCAAATATAACAAAAACTATCATAAGTGTAGCTTTAGAGCTAGCAAATGAAAATTTGGCATACAACAAAGAGTTAACAAGTGGGGCTGTTGAGGGCACAAAACTTGGAATATTAAAAACTATAAATAAAATCAAGAATGATATACAATTTGCTCCTCAAGAGAGTGATGCCTTGCATGGGCAAAATTTAGACTCCATAAAGAGGGATTTACTGAGTATAGAAGATGAGTATATAGATATTCTTAAGGATTTTTCATACCAATATGATGGCAAAATTCATAAAGTTTTAGATGAAAAAATACAAAAATATGATAGCTCTGTAGAAAAAATCAAACGAGCAACTGTAGAGGCAAAAGAAGCGATCTCTCAAAGGCTAGAAGAACTTACAACAGATGTTACCATAGACGAAATAAAAGAAAAAGCAGAAGTAAAACTAGAAACCTTTAAAAAGGACATGGGAGAGCTTGGAAAAAACGCAAATGAAACGCTAGAAAATATAAAGCAAAATGAAAAGGTACAAAAAGCAACAACAGAGGCGAAAAAATTAGGCTTAAGAGCATGGGAAGTTGCAAAAAACATACTAGATGGCACTATAAAAACCAAAAAGGATGATTAAAATCTGACTCTAATATATAAGGGACTAAATGCAAAGCATTCTAGCCCCTTATGTTGTAAAACAAACTGTTTTTTATATTATGATTAGCAAGATGGTACATTACCGCTATCACTAGCGAAGTTATTTAAGAAATCATAAACATCTTTAACATATTTTTTCTTAAGTGGCTTAGCTTTTGGACATAGTGTCTTTATTTCACTATTAAGATTGCCTGCCTTAAAGATTGTAGTCCACTCTTCTTGAGTATGTTTTTTTGCCAAAACACCACCATTGAAACCACAAGCTCTCTTTAACTTTTTGACAATTATCTTTTGTCCTTTGTCACTACTTGCAAATGCCGAAGTGCTAACAAAACTCAAGCCTACTATTGCTGCGAATACTACTACTAGTAATCTCTTCATATTTTCTCCTTTCATAAGATTTAAGGTTTTGCTCATTTATAAATAAGCAAAACCTTTTATTATTATAATTATAACATATAAATTGTGAAGTAACTGTGAAATTTCTCAATGCTCTCTTATTTTAGAGACTGACAAAAGTAAATTTACCAGTTTATACACAGCCAATGCCACACCGATTGAACCGATGACTATAAAAACTTCTGCTTGATGAGGCCATTCATAGTTGATACTATTGGCTACACCGTAAAAATCATATTTTTCATAACCTGTTGCAAATCTATCTGAAAGTGGGTTTGCATTTCCGCCATACACAAATAGATATCTTCCTATATATCCACCTACTATAGTGGATATAGAAGCTATGATTGTTAATATCGGCTTACCTTTATTAAATGTTAATAAAAATGGTAAAACCAATGTCAAAAATATATAACCACCAAAATAAGCATACTTAAATGGTCCAAAAAGTATATTGAATGCCCAAGATTTATCTACAACCAAATATGCCAATATCTCATAAGCACTTAGTATTATAACAAAAAATAGCATCGCTTTTCTAATATCTTCCATCAAATCTCTATAAATTGGAGATTTTCTGTGATCAAAAAATGCATACAAGCCCATAATTCCTAAAGAAGAGACAAAGGCTGTGATGATAAAATAAAAAGTAAGTGCAGGAAATTCTGTCCATAGGTGGCGAGCTACATTCATAGAAAAAAGTTTTGCCTGTATAAAGTACTCTATAATATCAACGCCAACACTCAATAGCAAAACAATCAATGCCAACCTCTTTGCCCACTCTTTTTTATTTGTAATCAATAGATAAATTTCAAACATAACAAAAGGTATGTATGTAAGATAAAGAGGGAGCATCAACCACATCCCTGCATTAAAATTTGGAGATGTTAACATACTTAACATATTCAACATATTCAAATCTGTCGCGATTGTAAAAAGTCCTGCAAAAACCATAGCTAGACCTAGCGTCATAAATCCTGCCGCAGTTTTAGCTATCACTTCTACATTCATAAGCTCTGCAAGTGCTACTAAAAATATAATACCGCTGCCTGTATAGATCATATACATGTAGTTCACGATAAAAAGAGTCCAAGGATTTTCTCGACTCACTTCTCCAACATGTCCAAAAACTGCATCTTTCATTGCTTGTATCAAGTAAGGATTTGAGGGATCTAATCCTGCTGTATGGGCATTTGCTACGACACTAAAATACCTCTGATCAAATGCTTCATATATTCCATAAATTCCAACCGCCAACAAAACATAAGCTACAAGCATTGCTTTGTTAAAAAGCAACTTGAAGATGCCAATCTTGTTTATTTCAAGCCCAGCTATTATGATTTTTTCCATTCTTTACTCCTTTTAGCCTTTGCTTTGTCATATATCGGTTTTATCTCATCCCATGTATGAATTTTAGTCTCTTTTCCTACACTTCTTAGCAAGAAATTTTCATCTTCGGGCACCAAATAAAAAAGTTTTGGTACAGTTTTTTCACTCTCTTTTAAAAAGAAAAATTTTCGCTTTTTGAGTAATTTGACCAAATCAGAATTCTCATCATCCAAATCACCAAACATCCTGACTTTTGTAGGACAAGTTGCTTGACAAGCTGTTGTGCCGTACTCATCAATTCTATGATAACAAAAAGTACATTTATCAACTGCAAAAATAGTATCATCAACAAATCTCGCATCATAAGGGCAAGCCTCCATGCATCCTTTACACAAGATACATTTTGTTGGATCAACCATAACAACACCACCATCCACATAGTGGCTAGCATGTGTCGGACAGACACTGACACATGGTGCATCTATACAGTGATTACATTGTGAGGGATAGAGATTTACAAAAGGATTACCAAATATAGAACCCTCAGTTACACCAACCCAAATTCTTTGTTTATCAGCCCCAAGCTGAACTCCATTTTCCTCTTTACAAGCCACTTCGCATGCCTTGCAGTTTATACAATTTTGATAATCAAGTGCCATTGCATAGTTCATAATCACACCTTCCTTATATCTACTATAGTATCATGCATAACAGCACTACCAAAAACAGGCTCTATCTTATCTTCTATGATCTCATTATCACTAGCGCCATTTCTTTGTGCAAATGTCAAGCCGGTTGATTTTGCACCGAACCCATGTATATAAAATAGAGTCTCGGGTACAATTTTTGGAGTAGGATAGGCTTTTATGCGAACACTTCCTGTCTTACTTGTTATCTCCACTTCGTCTCCAAATTTTATACCTCTTATTTTTGCCTCTTTCTCATTTATCCAAACATAATTTTCCTTCATCAACTCAAGCAACATTATGTTATTTTGGGTAGCATCTTGAGTAAACTGAGCATGACGACCTGTGATAAATTTAAACTTACCTTTTGGAACTTTTACATACGCTTCATCCCTCCAAGTAGGCAAAGCATCTACGCCTTTTTTCTTTAAATTGCCCAAATAACACTCTATTTTTTTGCTTGGTGTTTTAAAGAATTTTCTAAGCTCCGAAATCTCTTTTGGATTGATACAAGTATCGTGCAAATATGCATCTTTATCTGCTTTTTCAGCCAATTTATCTATGGAGTAAGCCTTTTTATTTTCAGGATAATACTCAAAAGTATTATTGTCTAGTTTTTTAAAGTATTTATCCATATTAGGGTAAAAAACACCTTTTTCACGAAGTTTTTCCCAAGCTTTTTCCCCATACTTGCCAACAAACATCTTTCTATTCTCTTCTTCTTGAGATTCTCCAAACATATCTGTTAAATCAAAGCCATTCTCTTTGTAATATTTCTCCAACTCTTCTGGTTTCATATCTTTAGTATCGTCTTGAACATCTTCATCATACTTTAGAGTATTTTGCCAAAGAGGTTTACTTAATTTTTCAGCTATTCCTTTCATGATATCAAAGACCGGCTTGGTTTCGTACATAGGACTTATAACTTCTTGCCTAAGCACAATCGCAGGCTCCACTCCACCAAAGGATTTTATAGGATCTTCTCTCTCTAAGTATGTACACTCTGGGAGTATAACATCTGCCATCATAGCCGTATCACTTGGCATAGTATCAATAACTACTACCAAATCAAGCTTCTCAAACATCTCTTTTGTTTTTTTAGTATTTGGAACAGAAAGCATTGGGTTTTGCTTGTAAACAAACAGTCCTCTTACTTGATAAGGGGTATTTCCTTGGGCTACCATATTTCTCCATGCTATCCATGAGCCGGTCGAACCGATAATAGCCGCTGCTTTTTTCTCTATTCTCTCTTGTGCATTTGCATATAGTGGAGCATTGATTTCAATGGCATCAAGAGGTAATTTTCTACCAAAAACTATGCCGCCTTTTATATCTATCCCTCCACCAAGAGCACTAAATATAGCCTGTGCACGGCGAAGTTGAAAGTCCAAAACTCCCCAAGTACTTCTTCTTCCTTGATAATAAACAGATTCTGGAGCATTTGCCATAAAATCATAAGCTATCTTCTCTATCGTTTTAGCCGGTACTCCTGTGATCTTTTCAGCCCATTGAGGAGTATATCCTTTTTCCAATATATGTAATTTATAAACATTAAAATTATCAAAATTCTTATCTACAAAATCTCTATTGTAGAGCCTATTTTTGATTGCAACATAAGTGAGTGCTAGCACAAAAGCTAGATCAGTTCCCACTTTTATAGGTACATATGTATCAGCATGAATCGCGGTATTTGTATATCTTGGATCAACTACTACTAGTTTTGCACCTCTTCCTCTAGTCCTCTTAAAAAGTTCCATAGTATCTGGAGTCAGTATAGCTTCTGCTCTATTGGCTCCTGCCATGATAATATACTTCGCATTATTTAGATCTGCCTGACCATATCCGCCTATCGTCAAAGCATATCCGGAAATTGCGGTCTGTAAGCATATAGAAGCATGATTTATAAAATTTGAAGATCCAAATTTTTGAGACATAAACTCTTTATAAGTCGGTTCTGCCATTCCCTCTCCAGCACAATAACCTATACAGGAGCGGTTGTCTTTCTCTTCATCTAGTATCTTTACCATCTTGTTTTTGATAAACTCAAATGCTTCATCCCAAGATGCTCTTCTATATTTGCCGTCTCCTCTTTTTCCTATTCTAATGAGAGGATATTTTAATCTATCCGGATCATATAGGGCATGTATTCCAGCATCTCCTCTTGCGCAAAGCATATTTTTAGATTTAGGGAAAAGTGGGTTTGGATCTAGTTTCTTAATAACACCATTTCTCACTTGCGCTATGAGTGCACATTTGTTTACACACATCTCACAAAGTGTCGGGGTTTTCTTCGTAGGCCTTATTTTGGAATCTTCGCTCTTTTTTGTAGCTGCCAAAATATTGGTAGTTCCAAGTGCTGTTCCACCAACAACACTAAGAGCAACACTGCCTTGAAGAAATCTCCTTCTTGAGATCTCAACTTTCATATTTTTTCTCCATAGTTTACGAATTCTTAAAAGTAAAATTTATCTATATGGCAAGATTTTTTTACTTTTATTTTTTTCGTTTGATAGCGTAATTTTAATGCTTATTCTTTATAAATTTATTAAATTTTTTTTGGGATATAATAATATAT